>NZ_ALNN01000015.1:0-205791 GCF_000293175.1 Capnocytophaga sp. CM59 | reverse complement strand
TATTGAAATTGCAAGTAACTGATAAACAATTATTTGTAAAAACCTCCCCCAACCCCCCTCCAAAGGGAAAGTCCGCGAGAGCGGAGTATGTGTCTTTAAGGGCGTTGAAATGGTCTAATTTGTTTATTAAATTAGAAAATTTCCCTTTTATAACTTATTGAACCTCTATTACTTATTAACTCCCCCCTTGAGGGGGGGTAGGGGGGATATTTTGAGAATCAGTTGATTACAGAGCTTGCGAAACTTAAATCATTAGTCACTAGTCACTAGTCATTAGTCACTATTAATATGCCTTAGCGAATAGTACTCTTCCCTTAGAAGGTTTGCCCGAATAGATGCAGGTGCCTGCTTCTTCCTTTTGGTCTAAGGGAATACAACGAATGGTTGCTTGGGTCTCTTCCTTGATTTTGGCTTCTGTTTCAGGGGTACCGTCCCAGTGAGCAGAGAGGAACCCGCCCTTGTTTTCTAAAACTTCCTTGAACTCCTCATAACTATTGACCTCGGTGATATGACTATCGCGATAAGCCAAAGCCTTTTGGTATATATTGGTTTGTATATCTTTTAGCAGCTGTTCTATATGAGTGATGATGTTGTCCCCTGATACACTTTCTTTGGTAAGGGTATCACGGCGAGCCACTTCATAAGTATTATTTTCCAAATCACGTTGCCCCACAGCTAAGCGTACAGGTATTCCCTTGAGTTCGTATTCGTGGAACTTGAACCCAGGTTTTTGAGTGTCATCATCGTCAAATTTTACAGAGATATTGCGCTCTTTCAGTGCCTGCATAAGAGGGCTTATTCGCTCACGTATAGCCTGTAGTTGCTCTTCTCCCTTGTATATAGGCACAATCACCACTTGTATAGGCGCTAACAGAGGAGGAAGTACCAAACCATTGTCATCACTATGGCTCATGATTAGCGCCCCCATAAGGCGGGTGGAAACACCCCAAGAGCTAGCCCATACGTATTCGAGAGCGCCCTCTTTGGTAGCATATTTTACATCAAAGGCCTTGGCAAAGTTCTGCCCTAAGAAGTGGGAAGTACCAGCCTGTAGCGCTTTGCCATCTTGCATGAGGGCTTCTATACAATAAGTATCATCGGCACCAGCAAAACGTTCTGTCTCGGTCTTTCTACCTCTTACCACAGGCACGCCCATATATTGCTCTACAAAAGTGGCATATACCTCATTCATCTTTTGTGCTTCTTCTACAGCCTCCGCTTGGGTAGCATGGGCAGTATGTCCCTCTTGCCAAAGGAACTCAGCGGTACGCAAGAATAGGCGTGTACGCATCTCCCAGCGCACTACATTCGCCCATTGGTTGATAAGAATTGGAAGGTCGCGGTAGGACTGTATCCAAGTCTTATAGGTATTCCAAATAATGGCCTCGCTGGTAGGGCGTACAATAAGTTCTTCCTCCAATTTGGCCTGAGGATCTACCATGAGTTTGCCCTTTTGGTTAGGGTCAGCTTTAAGGCGGTAGTGGGTAACCACGGCACACTCTTTGGCAAAGCCTTCTGCATTTTTCTCTTCCGCTTCAAAATAACTTTTGGGAACAAAAATAGGAAAATAGGCATTCTGATGGCCTGTATCCTTAAACATTTTGTCTAAAATATCACGCATACGCTCCCAAATGGCATAGCCATAGGGCTTGATAACCATACAGCCACGCACTCCCGAACTCTCGGCAAGCCCAGCTTTTACAACGAGTTCATTATACCACTTGGAATAATCTTCTGCTCTTGATGTTAAATTTTTACTCATACTAAAATCTTTGGCACAAAAATTGTACTTTGTGTGCAAAAGTACAAAATAATTTTGGAAAAGCACTCCTTTTGCAGGGGGGAATTTTACAAAATAAACAAAAGTACTGATAATCAACAAACTAAATAATATTGTTATGAGAAAGACAGTAATCATCCATACAGCAGTTGCTTTTACAGCACTGGTAGGCCTTAGCGCTTGTGGCGCTTATTCAGGAGTGGGTTATGATGATGGTATCTATGGGGACGAAGCCCCCCGACCTGTGTATCAGAGAGAGGAACCACGTTATGAGAGAAATTATGAGCAAAGCGGTAGCTATCGCGAACACCTTAATCAGAAAATAGCAGGGTATAAGGATTTTGAACAACAGGTACAGCGTCCTGCTCCCTCCTATACCCCTATGACCAATGTAGAGGGTTATCGTACAAACACCCAACAGCAGAGTGCCCCCTATAATACTTATGGCAGTTGGGGAGACAATGCCCGCCCTTCTTCTGTGAATATATACAATAATTATGTAGATAGTCCTTACTATTGGGGTTCAGGGGCATGGGGAGGCTATTATTCCTCTTCTTACTACTATCCACGTTCTCGCTGGAGTATAGGATTCTCGGTAGGCACTTATGATCCTTACTGGAGCTGGCGCTACTATGATAGCTATTACTATCCTTATTACGGATATAGCTACTACTATCCTTATTATGGATATAACTATTACTACCCTTACGGATACAATTATTACTATCCTTACGGATACAATTACTATTATCCTTATTATGGGTATAACTACTATTATTATCCATCTTATCGCTATGATAGGGAAAATAATTACTATTACTACCAAGACCCTTACGGAAATACCTCTCGTAAATATTCACCTACCAATGGCAGAAGAGGGGATAGCAGCCGTTATGACAATAGTAATTACCAAAATAATGGTACCTATCGTTCTTATGGGAATTATAATAACAACTCTTACGATAACTCTTCCCGCTCTTATCACGAAGGAAACACTCGTAGTTATGACTATTCCTCAAGAAGTAGCAATAGCAATTACAACAATAACAATAATAGTTATAATAGTAGCAATAATAGCTATAATAATTCATCTCGTTCCTACCATGAAAGTAGTAGCAACAACTATGGTGGTGGAAATGATGGTGGATATCAGGGAACTAAAAGAGATTATTAAACAAATATAGAAACAGAAACAAATATGAAAAGAATAATATATATAGGATTTAGCTTACTTAGTGGGGTGCTTTCTGCCCAAAATCTTACCGATGGGCTGCGCTATTCTATGGAAGGACTTAATGGTACCTCACGGTTCAATGCTATGAGTGGCGCCTTTAGTTCCTTAGGGGGAGATCTCTCGGCCGTGGCACTGAACCCAGCAGGAACTTCCATTTTTACAAGAAGTGAGATGAGCGTAACGCTCTCAGGAGTTAATTCCAAGAATGATGCCAATGGGCTAACGACTATCTCTTCTGACTTTTTACTCAGTCAATTTGGGGTAGCATTCCCTATTACAATAGGAGAGGAAGGATGGAAAAATATTGCCTTTGCTTTTAATTATCAGAAAACACATAATTTTGACGCCAACGATCTAAAATATGCTTATAGAAGCAATGGGGTGAATCTTGGGGATTACTTTTCACATTTTGCCAATGGAATTACTCAGGAAAACCTCTTCTTAAATGATTACTATAAGAATAATAGAACAGGTCTATGGGAAAGGAAATCACAAGGAGGCTTAGGTGCACTCTATAGTAGAATGGGGGGAGCTCCTGATCCCTTTAGATATCGTAATGCACTACTTGGTTATACTACAGGGTTAATTACTCCCAGAAATACAGGTTCAGAAATAAAGCCAAATACCCCAGATGATGAGGTAAATGCTATATTGAAAGAAAAACAATATAGAAGGAATTTCTCAGATGGAACTACTACTCTCCAAAATGTAGAGAGATATACCGAAGGAGGGGTTAATAAATATAACTTTAACTTCGCTGGGCGTTATGATTTTATTTCTTTTGGGATCAATCTCAACTCCCATAGTGTAGATTATCGGGTAGTAACTAGATATCAGGAAGATTATAGCAATAATACTACAGATATTCGTTCTGCTTTATATAAGGAAGATGTCAGAACCGTCGGAAGTGGCTTTTCTCTCCAGTTAGGAGCTATAGCTGAAGTGGCTACAGGCTTACGTATAGGACTTACTTATGCTTCACCTACTTGGTATACGCTACAAGATGAAATGTCTCAATCACTATCAACAAGACTTCAAGATAACGGCACTATTTCTGCTGATCCTAATGTAGTAGCTGTTTATGAGAAATACAATTTCCGTACACCTGGTTCTTGGACTGTAGGAGCCAGCTGGGTATGGAATAAGCAATTGATCCTTAGTGCTGACTATATCTACAAAGGCTATGGAAATATGAGTTTCCGTTCTGGTTTAGAATCAGAAAATGCTATTATCCAAAATACTTTAGGAGATACCAACTCCCTACGTTTTGGTGCGGAATACCGCTTGCCACTGAGTAAGACGAACCATCTGTTCTTTAGAGGAGGGTATAGGTATGAGCAAAGTCCTTATAAGACAGAGCTAAAACCTATAGGTGATCTTACTGGCTTCTCTACAGGACTTGGGGTAAGTATTAGTAATATGCGTTTTGACCTTTCTTATGATAGAGCAACCCGTGCTTACCATCCACAAATCTTTGAAAGTGTCCTTACAGACACCCCACAAGTGGATAACACCTTACAGAATATACTCTTGAGCTTTTCTTTAAAGCTGTAAGAGCTGTTTTTTAAATTTAGTTTGTTTTCATTTTAAAGTGAAAAGGGAGGCTCCACAAAGCCTCCCATTTCTTTTATTTCTTAATAGTCCTAAAGTGGTACTAACATTAGTAGTCATTGACAATTAACCATTAATCCTTGACAATTGATTTTATTCTTTTCCGCCAAATGCCTTGACATCCTTTATGGTAACTTCTCCTTCGGAGAGGATCAGCAGGCGCTCTACCACATTTCTTAACTCTCGCACATTCCCGCTCCAGTCATATTGTTGGAGTTGTTCTATGGCCTTGGGCTGGAAGTGTTTGTTGATGCCTTGTTCCTGACAGATACTCTTGGTGAAGTACTCTACTAGAAGAGGAATATCATCTCTACGTTCATTCAAAGAGGGAACTTCCAAAAGGATAACCGCCAAGCGGTGGTATAAGTCCTCTCGGAAACGCCCTTGGGCAATCTCCTGTTTGAGGTCTTTGTTGGTGGCAGCAATCACCCGTACATCTACAGCTATGTCTTTCTCGCTACCTACTTTGGTGATTTTCTTCTCTTGTAGGGCGCGTAATACCTTAGCTTGTGCCGAAAGACTCATATCCCCAATCTCATCTAAGAAGATAGTGCCCTTATCTGCCGCCTCGAACTTGCCTACACGGTCTTTCACCGCCGAGGTAAAGGAGCCTTTGATATGTCCAAATAGTTCGCTTTCGATAAGTTCCGATGGAATAGCAGCACAATTGACCTCTATCATGGGTTGCGCAGCACGCTCACTGCCTTGGTGTAGGGCACGGGCTACTAGTTCCTTTCCCGAACCATTAGGGCCTGTGATGAGTACTCGTACATCGGTAGGGGCGACCTTGTCAATCATGTCTTTAATCTTCTGTATAGCCGCGCTCTTACCTATCATAGGTGAGGTAGGAGAGGTCTTCTTGGAAGTTTTGTTCTCTCCCTTAGGTGTTTTTTCTTCCACAGGAGTGGTAGTCAGTGCATTGCGGACAGTAGAGAGCAACCGATTCAGATCAGGGGGTTTGGCTATATAGTCAAAGGCACCCATTTTCATGGCTTGTACAGCCGTCTCTAAGTCGCCATGTCCTGAAATCATCACCATACGCAAGGCAGGCTTAAGGGCTTTAGCTTCCAAAAGTACCTCCAGCCCATCTTTCTTAGGCATTTTGATATCACAGAGTACCAAGTCATAGTCTGTTTTCTGGATCATATCCATGGCCTCCTGTCCATTGGTAGCTTCTTCTATCTGATAGCTTTTGTCCTCTTCACTGAGGATACTACCCAGCACACGCCGTATGGAGGCTTCATCTTCAACTAATAGTATTTTAGGCATGGCTTTATGATTTTATTTTACATCAATCACCAAAGGAAGTACATACTCAGTGGTGACACTTACTTGGTTTTTCTTGGCTGGAGTAAGAACAAACTCGAATCCTGCGGTCTTATCTTTTAGGATTTTCTCCAAGTCGGGGAGCAGCTCCAGTGTATTATCGGAGGCCTCTACACTCTTTACACTTAGTACCCCTTCGTTACTCACTACAAGGGTTACTTTTATAGTATCGCTTAGAGCACCGCCAATGGCCAATTTCTGGCTATTGAGTGCCTCTTGGTAAGCCTTGGAAAGCCTATCGGTAAAGCACTTGAGTTTTTCGTCCTTAGTGGTGATACTCTCACACTCCTTAAACGAAGGATACTCATCAACCTCATCTCCCAGATCAGCTAAGCGCTTCTGAGCTTCTTGTTTATCTACTTCTTCTTGGGTGATTTCAGGCTCTGCGGACTTGCTCTCTTGGCAGGCATATAGGCTTATACAAAGTATGGAAAGTAATATCTTTTTCATTTGGCTATTTTTTTGGGGTGTAAATATACAATTTATTCTTTGATAATGGGAAATATTCTAAAAGATTTAACTAAAAGTCTATACCTTCTGAATTATCTGAACCACTGCCTTCTTGTGAGTTATCACCAGTGGTGTTGTCGGGTTCAGTCATGGAGAGTCCATTGCCACACTCTAAGTCTATAGACGAATTTTCAAGAATTTTGTCGCCAGGCTTGATCTCTTTTCCTTTGTAGAAAGCTCTTAGTACAGCATCTTTACTGATGTCATTGACATAAGTGACTCTGCCGATCTTAATATTAAGAGAAGCCAGATTGGGACGAACTTCCTTTATAGGTCTTCGGATAATATTAGGTAGGTCTATCTTCCTAAAGTTGGTAGGGTTGATCGAAAGATATATCTTGCGGTCTTTCTTTACTTTTTCATTGGCCTCAGGGGTCTGTTTCATAACAGTATAAGGAGGATATTCCTTATTGTAGGCTGTAGAATCTCTTACTTCGTAACGCAGGTGACTCTTCTCTAAAAGCTCTTGGGCTTTGCTTAGGGAGACATGTTCAAGGTCAGGTACCACGATAAATTCCCCATGTCTTGTGAAACCGTCCAAGGAGAGCAGTACAGCATAGATACCTGCGAAAAGAAGGAATAAGGCCAAGCATACCTGCAAGCCCCAAAAGCGAACATTTTTATTTTTGAAGATTTGTGTTATATTCATAGGATAATATTTTTTATAAGGTTTGTAAGTGTTATTTTATCAGTGTATCCAATAGTTTGCGTACTTTATCGCTGTTCCATCGGGTATTTCCGAAGCCCTGGGCGACCACTTTGTCTTGCTTATCTATGATATAGCCAGAGGGGATACGCTCAGGATCAAAGGGCATCTTCACCCCTTGGATCAGGTAAGTAACCTTGAAGGTGAATTTGCGATCGCGTTGCTTTTGTTCTACAGGCTCAGGTAACTCATTGGTGATGATATAGAAAGCTACCTTGTCATGATAATCCTGATAGAGCTTGTCTATACCTATCAGGTCGGCTATACTCATTGCCCGCCATGAAGAAAAGAAATAGACGAACCTGACCTTCCCTTCGGATTGGGTGAAAGGAAATTGCTTGTTGTCCCTATCTTTCAGTGTCCAATCAGGGTCTATAGTATATTGTTTGTCCTGAGAGAGAAGCTCCACTTGGGAGGAGAAAATCCGTTGTAGGAGAATCTTGGCCTCATACCCTAAGTTAGTGGTAAAGAATGAAATAATGAGTGCTAAGAATAACAAATTCAGCACAGTACGTTTTTTCATAGGAAAATATTTCTTTTCGTGGGGGCAAAGTTACACAAAAAATGTGATTTTTCCCCTAAGATGTTAATCTTTTATCTCTATTTGCTTGGCCAAAGGGTGCGTACGTAAGTAGTGTTCTACCAGATGTGCCATCTCAGCGTTATGCGTCAGTGGGGTGAGGTGTCGCTCAAGGATAGGTTTGGAAAGTTGATAGTTCAGCGAGATAAAGGCATAGCCCTTGATGCTACCATCCTCTATCAGGATGACACTTTTCTCATGTACGGTGCGCCCCTTATCCATAAGGACAAAGGTTCTACCTACAAGGCTATAGTGGGCAAGGGCTTCCTCCACTCGCTGGTTATAGGTCTCCACGGCTTCATCGCCCATACAAGCACCAGCACACTTACCGATAGAGTGGTTATAGCAGTAGGTACGCGCCTGGGAAAAACCATTGAGTTTGGTACAAAGCTCATAGCGCTCAGTCATCTCAAAGAGCATATTCAGCCCCTCTTCCTTGCTTTCAAAAATAGCTAAGGGCTGCTTGGCTCCTGCTCTTAACATGACAGAAAGGCAGAGATAGCCCGTCTTGTTCTTATGACAAACCAAAGCAAAGGGGTAGGTCTTCTTTTTCTTATACTTGCTCAGAGCGGCTTGTGCCTGAAGTTCTTCAGCTTCCTTGAGTGAGGCAATCAGCAGGGTACCTGTAAGCTCGTACATGACCTTACCTACATGCTTCCTAACAAAAAGGTCGCGCTTTCCCTCCGAGGTAAAGTGCTCATTGACCCGCTTATAGATGTTCTTACTCTTGGACAATAACAGTAGTTTTCCCGCCTTGTCATATAGGTAATATACGCCCAACTGATTAGGTAGCCCATCCAAGAGCGAAAGCAGGTGAATGGGTAGGGTAGAGAGGTTTTGCTTGACAAACTCGCTTAGGGCTACCTTCTGGGTGTCCTTGTCCAAAAGGAGCTTAAAGAGGTGCACTGTAGCCATGGCATCTCCATTGGCACGGTGTCGGTCAGAGAGCGGAATACCCAACGAGCGAGCAAGCTTACCCAAGCTATACGAAGGCTCATTGGGGAGTAGGCGCTGGGACATCTCCACTGTACAGATGGTACTGCGCTGGTAATCAAAGCCTAATCGGCGAAACTCTAAGCACAGGATACGATAGTCAAAGGCTGCATTGTGGGCAACTAAGATACACCCCTCGGTTATCTCCACAATCCGCTTGGCTACCTCATAGAACTTCGGCGCTTGGCGAACCATCTTGTTGGAAATGCCTGTGAGGCGTACCACAAAGTCGTCTATCTTTCTTTCGGGATTGATAAGTGAGATGAAGCGATCGGTAACTTCCCGACCATCAAAGCGATAGATAGCAATTTCTGTAATGGCTTCCTCACCCATCTTACCTCCTGTGGTTTCTATATCTAAAATGGCGTACAAATCTACTTTTTTAATGGGCAAAGGTAGCAATTTTAGCTATTTTCACAAAAAGAAAAGTAGTTTATTTTTCCCTTTGAAGAGAGGGCTTCATTTCTATAAAATAAAAATATGAAAAAAAGTATCATTATATGATAAAAAAATCATACCTTTGTAGCTTTAAAAACACTGTTTATGCTAATTAAAATACTTGATAAAGAGTTCCGCCCTTATATCTCCAGCGAAAGACTTGCTCAAGAGATCAAAAGGCTTGCCCAAGAGGTGGAGCAGCAGATGCAGGGAAAGAGACCTCTTTTCATTTCCATACTCAATGGTTCCTTCATGTTTGCTTCGGATTTTGTCCGTGCTTATCAGGGTGAGTGTGAGATTGCTTTTGTGCGCTTTTCCTCTTATGAGGGCATGCAAAGCACCCACAAGGTAAAACAACTCTTAGGCCTTCCTAAGGACATAGCAGGCCGCGATGTGGTGGTGATAGAAGATATAGTGGATACGGGTAATACCTTGGAGGAGATTTATAACCTCTTTGCCGACAAGCAAGTGGCTTCCTTGCGTATCATGACACTCTTCTTCAAGCCTGAGGCCTATAAGAAAGACTTGCCTATACACCATATAGGGTTCTCTATTCCCAACCGCTTTATCGTAGGTTATGGCTTAGACTATGACGAATTAGGACGAAATCTCCCAGAAATATATCAATTAAATATAGAAAATATGAAGAATTTGGTTTTGTTTGGCAAACCAGGAGCAGGAAAAGGAACACAAGCAGCTTTCCTAAAAGAAAAATATGGTTTGGTACATATCTCCACAGGCGATCTGTTCCGTCATCACTTGAAAAATGGCACAGAGCTCGGAGTATTAGCTCAATCTTATATGGATAAGGGAGCTCTTGTTCCCGATGAGGTAACGATCCAAATGCTCCAAGAGGAAATAGAAAAGAACCCTAATGCAGCAGGCTTTATCTTTGACGGATTCCCTCGAACCATAGCCCAAGCCGAAGCGCTAGATGCTTTCTTGGCCTCTAAGCAAATGAATATCAGTGCAACTTTAGCCCTTGATGCGGATGATGAAGAACTTATCAAAAGACTTGTAGAGCGAGGCAAAGTAAGTGGCCGCTCTGATGACCAAGACGAAGGCAAAATTCGCAACCGCTTTGTCGAATACAACCAAAAAACAGCCCCTCTTATTGACTTTTACAAAAAGCAAGGCAAATATCACCCTATCAATGGTATAGGCTCTATTGAGGAAATCACCCAGCGCCTCTCCAAAGTGATAGATGTGTTGTAAGAAACACCTATATAAAATACAAATCTCTAACCTCGATGGTTAGGGATTTTTTTTTATTGTATATTGGTATAATTTTTTGTATATTTGCCCTCGCTGGTATAGGCTAACATATCAGAAAGGGCTTATGAGTGGTAATATAAAATGTAAAGATTAGTTTTATGAAATATTATGCAATAAAGAATTATAGTGAACATATTACGGAAGAGAATTTCATGTTAGAAATGATGGATCTTAATGATAATCGTTGGTTAATCAATTATGGAATGCAATTAGATGAATCTTTTGATTACATTAATTTTAAGCTATATGGAGAAGAGAAATTATTCTTTGATCAAGATCTTATCACTCCCTATTTTGGGATTTACTTGGCAAGTGAAAGATTCCAAGATGTTATTTTGCAAGATTCTAAGATAAGTGAGGAGATACAATTGTTGCCCTTTAAGCTATTTAATACTAATGATGAAGAGATAAAACACAATTATAAGATTATCAACTTCCTACAAACAGAAGAATGTATTGATTGGGAGAAATCATTCTTTAAGATAAGAGATGAAGCCAAGAAGAGTTATGTTTTTCTTAATGCCATTTATGATCCTTTGAAAATAGCTACACTTACCAAGGATTGTATATGTGTGGATAGTGAAAAGAGTATTTTGGTTTCTGAAGAAATAAAGAAGGAATGGCAGAAAATGAATTTGAATTGTCTCACTTTTTCTTTAATAAGGTAATTCAACGCAACATATCTTGATAAATTTAATAATATAAAATCTACCTCTGTATAATATGTTGTCCCATTTAAGAGAAAAATATCACTTAGACAAGATTTCTGCAAACTACCTTAAGTCTGAAAAAAGCTATATAAAGCTATATCGAAATAAAGTAGTGGAAATAAGATTTTCCGAAGAGAATATAGATTCTTTAGATGATTTGTTGCCCTTTGCAGATACATTAAAAAAAATAGCTTTTCGTAATTGTAATTTATCTGACTTAAGTAGTTTAAAATTTTTTAAACAACTTACAAGATTGGGATTTAGAAATTAAATAGGTTAGAACTTATAAAAGAACATGTGGGATAGATGAACATAATTGCTTAGGGTAATTGAAAGATAAAGGTATAAAAATAGATTGTAATTAATAATGAATATCAAAAATTTCAAAGAAAAGCTAATAGAGAAATTATATAGCTTATCTGATATAAACAAATCTATATATTCTATGTATTGCATAGAAAGAATCTATGGGTTATATTTGTTATATACAAAAAAATTCAATATAAATACCATTTATGCTAATCAAATAAAGCAAAGATTATGGGAAAGTATTTTTTATAGCAACAAGGATTTAAATAATTTGAATAGAGAAATAGAAAATATTCTGCCAAAAGAAGATTTTCAAGGATGGGAAGTTGCATTAGCAATTAATATGAGTATTTGCTTTGATATATCTTTTAAATCAATGAATAATGATCATAAAAATGAGGTGTCGGGTTTATATGTATATGATTCTATATTCCAAGTATGCTGTTTTTTATCTGATGAAAAATTTATAGATAAATATTTACTTAACAGAATAGAAAATAGTGTTATTATTGCAGAAGAGGTAAATTATCAAATTCAGTATCTTCAGTATTTAGAAGACAAAAAAGTATCATTAGAAGAATTAAAGTTTTATAAAAATTATTGGGAGAATAATACTCTATCCATTCAATATATAAAAGATAAATGCTAGAAATAAGATAATGTATCAGATGTCCTGTTAAAATTACAACAACCTACCAAGCAGTACAATGTAAAAAGATAAAATAATTATAAAGGCACGAGCTGAAAGCTCGCACCAGCAGAGGTGATAGAAGAGTTTATTATACGAATTCCCATTATAAAAATTTCATAAGAAAGATAATGAATACCAAGAAGAAAGAAATTTTTGAAGAAGATAAAGAGTATGTGGCTATTATAAATTCAGGAAAATGTAAAACTCCATTAGGATTTAGGAAAGCATTGGTAGAAGCATTTTATTTACCAGAGATTGCCTCTGAAAATATTAATGATATCAATTGGTATATATTTTCATCTTGGCTTGGTTATAGAAAAATAAGAATGATATTTAATAACAGTGGAGCTTTAAAAAAACATACTATTTATGTGGAAATACAGAAAATATTAGAATTGTGGAAAATAGATTGGGAATCAAAGGACAGTAATAATAAACTTACCATTGAGTTTAAATAGTTTGGTGATGTATCAGCTGTGTTGTTAAAATATGTAATATTCTGATAATCAATGTGATGAAAAAGAATTAGTACTTAATTGATAGAGGATACTAAAAAACAAAAAAGCGGTAGGAAATAATGTTAAAAGTAGAAATTTAAATCAAGAAAAAAACAACTTGTAACAATGGATAGGATAGATTTTAATAATATTCAGGAAAAAGATTATCTTTATAATTCTTGTAATTTACTTTATAATAGATATTTCAACCCAGATGACAAAGAAAATTTAAAATCTTTTGAGAGGGAAATATGGATGATTGGATCAGAACTCATTGATAATATAAGAAAAACAAGAACAAAAAAGAAAATTCTTACAGATATTTTGTTAGAAGAGTTGTTGAAAATTGTAAGAGAGTATAAGTTCGGAAGAGGTAGAGAAAGTTTTGTAATGCTACTTCATTACTTTAAAAACAATCCTAAAGTAGAGTCTTCTTTGGCGGAACTATTGGATGATGAGCAATTATATGCTTTTGCTATAGATGAATTAACTAAACTAAAAGTTTTTAAATATATAGATAAGGTACAGAATTTCTTACTTGAAGAGAAGATTTCTTGGAGAAGAAAAGTAGAAAAGAGATATATTGAAAAATCAAGCAATATTTGAAATTTCTTCTTGAAAAATCAACGATCTACCAATCTATAAATGCAAAAACACCAAAGATTAATTGATAGAGGTGTGAAGAATGAGCCATGCGGGAAGGAGGAAAGAGTATGATTATATAAAGCCAAATTTAGAATATATGAAACCAAATGATTTTTAAAATCATAAAAAATTGTAGTAATAGGGGATAGGAATATGAATAATATTGATGTAAAGGTCGGAGGGTATCATAAAGAATTTGCAATTCTTACTCCTGAGAATTATGAAAAACTTCCTGCTTATATGCAGGAGAAAGGGATAAAGAAATTACAGATAAAGGATGATAGTTATGGTTGGAATAGAGATTATATGCCATCATTAAAGTCATTTGATTTTATTGATGAGTTATTTGTCTTTTGGACAGGAATAGATGATATTTCTGAGATACAATGTCTTCATAACCTAAAGAAACTTTACTTGGATAATGGAGACAAAACAAAAATTGATTTTTCCAATTTCTCTTTTTTAGAAGTGTTATTGTCTTGGGACAGGAAAAATATTGAAACAGCTTGGGACATACCTTCTCTAAAAGAATTAAAGCTTTATGGTTTAAAAAAGAAACAGTATAAAGAGGGGGAATCTTTGAAATCTTTATTATCATTAGACTTAAGAAGTACAGCAGTAGAAGACCTTTC
The DNA here is from genome assembly GCF_000293175.1 of Capnocytophaga sp. CM59. NCBI lineage: Bacteria > Pseudomonadati > Bacteroidota > Flavobacteriia > Flavobacteriales > Flavobacteriaceae > Capnocytophaga > Capnocytophaga sp. CM59. Next base: position 191,854 of record NZ_ALNN01000015.1, on the reverse strand, counting down.
CTTTCTTGCTCAATGTAAAAACCTAAGGAAATTGTGTTTGTACTATATGAAACAACTGAAAGATATTAGCTTCTTAAAAAATTTAGAGCAGCTTGAATACTTAAGTATTGAAGGAAATAAAATCGAGAATTTCAGTGTCATATCATTCTTAGGAAATTTAAAAAAATGCAGTTTGGATAGTAGAATAGCAACAGCTGATAGTAATGATTTTATACATCTAAAAAAATTAGAATCTTTTGGTTTGTTTGGAAATAATCAAATGCTAAAAGTGAGTAAAGAAGTAAGAGAGTTGTTAAAAATCGATAAAAACTAGCTTGTTATAGCAATCTGTTTATTTGGATATATTAATAACATCCTTAACCTATTGTGCCTTTCAAATAATAGAGGCTTTTAGATTGAGAGTTTCTCTATATAATATAAACTTATTCATGTGTTGTATCAATGTTAAAGATGTTATCTTGCTGGATATCATTGTTTTAAATTCTTCAAAATGATTTTGCATAATTGAAAATTAAAAATATGAAAAATCTCAATATAAATATAAGATGTAATATTTATATAGTTCTCCTACTATTTTTATGTTATAATAGTGTATTTTCTACGACAGCTTTTGTTGCGATGCCTGGTACAGGAGGGTTTAGTATTTCTACTCCACATTATATAATTGCTTTTTTTAGAACAATTCCATATTCATTGGCACAATCTCTGTTTTTTGAAGACAGTATGGATATTCCTTTTCTATTCAGGACCTATTTTTATATTTCTATATTGTTATATATCCTTATTCCTTATTTTTTGTATAAGGAAAAGAAAGGAAAACCCTATTTTTATCATTATGATATAGAAGATAAAACCTATTTTATATTAATAGATGTAATAATGCTTCTTTTATATGCTCCTTTGTTACTTATAGGGTGTATGATGTTTTCTTTTTTTTCTTTATTCAATATCATTCCCTTATTTTTATTTGTTTTAGGGGTAAGAATATACCAATATAGAAAGAAATTAAACTTTATAGTAAAGTTCAATTTCTTTCAAAAGCATAGAAGATAATATTTTGGGAGGTACTTTTAGAAATCAATAGGACAATCCTACAGCTTTAAGAATGACATTAGCATTGCGATAGGTGATTTGGATTACACGAGGGACGCTAACTTTAGGGTAATTGGAATGATTGAGAGTTAGATTTTTCTATCTTTTTTACTTTTTCATTAGGTTCTGGACTTTGACTGAATTTTCAAAGGAAAGAATATTTATTCCTATTAGAGATAGTATTGATATTGATAAGTAGAATAAAGATTACAAAGAAGATCCCCACAAGTATATATGAGTTGCTTGTAGGGATTTGCTTTAGTTATACCTCGTATTTGAGGTTATTGATGATAAAATCTTGGCGTTCAGGGGTGTTGTTCCCCATATAAAAGTCTAATAATTTCTCTATATGCATGGCCTTATCCATCATTACAGGGTCAAGGCGCATATCCTGACCGATAAAGTGCTTGAACTCATCGGGGGAGATTTCTCCCAATCCTTTGAATCGGGTGATCTCTGGGTTTTTGAGCTTCGCTATGGCATTGACACGCTCTTCATCGGTATAGCAATAAATAGTTTCCTTGCTATTGCGCACACGGAATAAGGGTGTCTGTAGGATATAGACATGCCCTTCTTTGATGAGTTCAGGAAAGAACTGTAAGAAAAAGGTGATCAGTAGTAGGCGAATGTGCATCCCATCTACATCGGCATCGGTGGCAAGGACAATATTGTTATATCGCAGGTTCTCTATGGAGTCCTCTATATCCAAAGCGGCTTGTAGGAGGTTGAATTCCTCATTCTCATAGACAATTTTTTTAGTTTTCCCAAAGGAGTTTAGCGGCTTTCCACGCAGAGAGAATACCGCTTGGGTATTGGCATCGCGGGAGGTAGTGATAGACCCTGAAGCGGAGTTCCCCTCGGTGATAAAGAGGGTGCTCTCAAGGGCTTGTTCGTGCTTACTATCGGTCAGATGAATGCGACAGTCGCGTAGCTTTTTGTTGTGTAGGCTCACTTTCTTCGCTCGGTCGCGGGCGAGCTTACGAATATCCGATAGTTCCTTGCGTTCGCGCTCTGCTTGTAGGATTTTTTTCTGTATCTCTTCGGCAATCTCTGGTTGCTTGTGTAGATAGTCGTCTAAGTGTTTTTGTACGAAATTGGTAATATAAGTACGTACAGAGGGCATGCCTTCTCCCATTTCAGTAGAACCCAATTTGGTCTTGGTTTGACTCTCAAAAACAGGCTCCATCACCTTGATAGAGATAGCTCCAATAATGGACTTACGAATATCAGAGGCTTCATAAGGTTTGTTGTAATAGTTACGCAGGGTAGCCACAATGGCTTCGCGGTAAGCGTTCAGGTGGGTACCTCCTTGGGTGGTATTCTGCCCATTGACAAACGAATAATATTGTTCGCTGTACTGGCTTTTGCTATGGGTGAGGGCAATCTCTATATCTTCCCCACTGAGGTGTATAATAGGATAGGCAAAATCCTCCTCGTTGTTGTCTTCTTTGAGCAGGTCTTCCAAACCATTCTCAGAGAAAAATTTCTCTCCATTATATACAATAGTAAGTCCAGGATTGAGATAGGTATAGTTCTTAAGCATCCTTACCACATATTCCGAACGGAATTTGTAGTTCTTAAAGATGGTTCCGTCGGGGACAAATGTTACTAAGGTACCTCTTTTTTCATTGGAGGCTTCCAAGGGAGATTCTTCTTGTAATACCCCCAAAGAGAATGTAGCACTTTTTCGCTGTCCGTCACGTACAGATGCTACATAGAAATAGGAGGAAAGTGCGTTGACAGCCTTAGTACCTACTCCATTAAGCCCCACAGATTTTTTGAAAGCACGGGAATCATATTTTCCTCCTGTGTTCATCTTGGAAACTACATCTACCACTTTTCCCAAGGGAATCCCACGCCCGAAATCACGTACAGTAACCTTGTTGTCCTCTATACGTACCTCTATCTGCTTACCAGCTCCCATGACAAACTCGTCTATGGAGTTATCAATCACCTCCTTCAGTAGGATATAGATCCCATCATCGGCCGAGGAGCCATCGCCGAGCTTACCTATGTACATACCAGGGCGCATACGTACATGCTCCTGCCACTCAAGGGTCTGTATATTATCTTCTCCGTATTCAGTAATGGATTTGTTAAAATCTATGGGTTCCATTTGTGTTTTCTATAGTTGTTAAGGGTTTGATTTGTTTTTATATTATAACTGTCCTATTTTCAGTAGTTCAAAGCTCTTGGTATGTAAGTTTGCCACAAAATCATAATCAATAAAAACCAAGGGTAGCCCATCCTCCGTTTTCTTCCATAATCTTGATAACTTCTTCATGTTGTTTCATGCTTTGGCGTTAATTACTCTTTTTATATCCCAGCTTGTACCCTACTCCTACTGAGATGAGAGTGAGAGAAAAGCCTGTACTATTGCTAAAATCTACACCACGAACTTTGTGGCCTGTAATAGGGGTGAGATTACAAGATATGCGCATATCGGCGGTGATCATCACTCGCTTGATGTCCCAGAGCACACCGCCTCCTACTTGCCCTGTAAGAACGAGTCGGTTAAAATGTGGGGTTACATTCTCATCAGGGGCATTAAACCAACCATTAGTATAGGAGGCATGGGTTAAGAATTTGAGAGAAAAACCTGCTTGTAGGTACCCCCTGAACATACGCTTGCCTTCCCATTGTAGCAGACAAGGAGCATCTATATATTCGAGGGAAAAATGTCTTTTTTCTTCATAGAGACTTTCTCTATAATAAGGCCCCCTATCCTTTTCAGGAACATCAAAGCCACTGAGATGAGTTCCCTCATTCTTATATAGAAGTTCAGTATGTAATACCCAATGCTTTTCTTTGAGAGGAATCCGAGCAAAGACGCCTGAATTGAAAACGCCCCAATTCCCATAGGTGTTGAATTTTTTCCCATCCTCATTATATAAGGGAGAAATAGAAGAACCATATAGTAGTGGATTATTGAGCCGTATCCCAACAGTAATTTGTGCCATACCCACTGTGGAAGTGAGCAATAGCAACAGCAAAAAGATATGTTTTTTCATAGCAGGAGAATTTATTGTTTAGGCAGGCAAAGATATAATTTTTTCTTTTTTTTGCCAAATAAATATTTCATATATTTTCCGTATATTTGCACCAAAATTAATCCTAATGAAAATACAAGTAAAGAACGAGACCAATCGCCTACGAGCTGTTATCTTAGGAACCGCTCAGAGCAATGGGGCTACCCCCACAGCTCAAGAGGCTTATGACCCTAAATCTTTAGAACATATATTGGCAGGAACCTATCCTAAGGAAGCAGACATGATTCCCGAAATGGAGGCTTTTGCCCAAGTGCTTAAAAAATATGAGGTAGAAGTATACCGTCCTGAATTAATAGAGAATTGCAACCAGATTTTCACCCGTGATATTGGTTTTGTCATAGAGGACAAGTTTATTAAAGCTAATATTCTACCTGAAAGAGAAGAAGAATATCAAGCTATTGAGTATATAGTTTGCCAGATTCCTCCTTCTCAATATATCGTTCCTTCCCCTGAAATACATATAGAAGGAGGCGATGTGATGCCATGGAATGATCATATCTTCGTAGGCACTTACTATGGAGCTGATTATACAAATTATAAGACAGCACGCACCAATAGGGAAGGAGTAGAGCTACTTAAAGCACTCTTTCCTAATAAGATAGTGAAGGCATTTGACTTGGTTAAGTCCAACACAGAACCTCGTGATAATGCGCTACATTTGGATTGTTGTTTTCAGCCAGTGGGAACAAATAAGGGGATTATTTATAAGGGTGGTTTCCGTAATGAACAGGAATACCAATATTTGGTAGATCTCTTTGGTAAGGATAACCTCTTTCATATAGAACGAGAGGAGATGTACCAAATGTTCAGCAATGTATTCTCTATCTCACCAGAGGTGGTAGTTTCCGAACGTAGTTTTACTCGCCTAAATAATTGGCTTAGGGAGCAAGGTTTTACGGTAGAGGAAATACCCTATGCTGAGATTGCCAAGCAGGAAGGACTTTTGCGTTGTTCTACCCTGCCACTACTAAGAGACTAATCGTTTTTAACTCCATACACTTATGGCTATAAAACATTTTTGGTACAAGCTATATGCCAAGCAGGGACTGCTTTACAAGCTCTTTTTGGCAGTAGTGCTAGTTGTGGCTATTGTCTTCCTTTTGCCCAAAGGGAGCAAGTTCTCCTATGAGTTTCAGGCAGGTAAGCCTTGGCTATATCCTGCACTCTATGCGCCTTTTGACTTTACTCTGAAGAAGACAAGCGAACAGTTGGCCAAAGAAAAGCAATATATTGAGAGCCAATCGCCTACTTATTTCTTTAGGGATACTACGGTATTGGCTTCTGTTCAGAAGAATTATTACCAAAAGGCACTGACTTACTTCGCTTCAGTGGAGGCTGCTACCCAAGAAAAGCTCTTGCGCAAGGGGGAGGATTTCCTTAAGAAAGTCTACCGCCATGGGGTATTTTATGCCTCTGGAGAACTGACCGATAAGCAGGTATTTTTGGTGGAGGGAAATGAGGTGTTTACCTTTGCCCCTAACAGATTCTTTTTTCTCAACCAAACCAAGGAGGCAGTACTTTCTTATTTTGCAGAGAAGCCCTTTGCTCCCTATATGGATACTTACTATACGATCCTCTCGGAGGTGATGTTGCCTGATATATTTGTCGATGAGCACTTTACCCAACGTACTTTGGAGGAGCGACTTAAGAATATTGTTCATTCGTATGGAATAGTCAAAAAAGGACAACTCATTATAGAAAAAGGACAATTTGTCTCAGGCGAGCGTCTTACGATGCTTACCTCCTTACAAAAGGAGTATGCCCTCAATAGTGCGGAACATCTCACTTCTTTGTCCCTTTTGGGGTATATCCTGATTGTTTCTATGCTGGTGAGTATGATACTGCTCTATTTGTATCATTTCAAGAAGGATTTGTTTACCAATAATAATATTGTAACTCTTATCTTCACAACCATATTGCTCTTTGTAGCGGGGGTATCTTGGACGGCAAAGGTAGATACCGATTATATATATGCCTTACCTATTTGTATCTTTCCGCTGGTGATGAAGGCTTTCTTTGACCTGCGCTTAGGTATGTTCTTATACCTGATTACCCTGTTACTCATTGGCTTTATTGTACCTAACAGTTTTCAATTTATCTATACCAATGCCATAGTGGCAGGTGTACTCTTGCTGGACACTAAGGGGATGCACTATAGGATCAATTTATTCTTGACGATTACTTATATAGTTATTGCTTATATAGTAACCTACCTCTGCCAACTAATGATATCCACGGGCAGTCTTCAGGGAATAAATTATCTTACCATCGGCTTTTTTATTCTCAATGGATTTTTGACACTTTTTATCCAGCCACTCACTTATATATATGAGAAGGTATTTGGCTTGGTGTCCAATGTCTCTCTTTTGGAACTTTCCGATACACACAATAAGCTACTGCGGGAACTCTCTGAAAAGGCACCTGGCTCTTTCCAGCACTCTTTGCAAGTATCCAATTTGGCCGAGGCTAGTGCATTGGCCATTGGTGCCAATGCTATGTTGGTTCGTGTAGGGGCACTCTATCATGATATAGGTAAGATGAAGAACCCTCTTTATTTTACTGAAAACCAAAAAACTTCGGTCAATCCTCATGATGAACTTACAGCCGTGGAGAGTGCTAAGATTATCAAGAGTCATGTGATAGATGGTATTGAGATGGCTAGGGCGAACAATATCCCTGATCATATCATTGACTTTATCCGAACCCATCATGGCAATAGCCTTATTTACTATTTCTATAAAAAACAGTTGGACTCAGGGGAACCTTTCAATGAGGACGATTTCCGCTACTCTGGCCCTATTCCTTTTTCTAAAGAGACGGCTATTCTTATGATGTCCGATTCGGTAGAGGCTGCCTCCAAGAGCTTGGTTAATCCTACTACCGAAGCTATTGATGCGCTGGTAGAAGCTATTATTAAGAAACAAATAGAGGAAAAGCAATACCTCAATGCTGATATTACTTTCAAGGATATAGAGAAGATCAAGAAGGTACTCAAGGAAAAACTCTTTAATATCTATCACTTGCGTATTGCCTATCCAAAATAGGTGTTTTTTGTTAAAAATATCTTTACCATGGTGCAACATGCTTGCTTTTTGTTGTATTTTTGCGGGCTATTTAATAGGATAAGAAATGCATCATTTTATCAATTATTTTTGTATCTTCTACGTACTGATGGTACTCCTGAGTGCTTTTTGTGTACGTAAGGCGGTAAAGTATAAGGTTTTTACTTACCTATATTATATACTATCAGCTTTTTTTCTTTTTTACTTTCTATACTATTGGAATGAATCCTTTTCGGGCGTATGGGATAGCCATAGGCAATTTTCCTTTGGGCTTTTCCTCTCATGGCTCTTATTTGCCACGCTTATAAGTATATTCTTCTTAGGGGAGACACTAGTACGCTTGCTGTGTGCGCCTTTCCGTATGAAAAAGGAAAAAGTAATTCCCTCTCGTAGGCGCTTTGTAAGCCTTATAGGAATGGGTGTGGCAGCCATTCCCTTTGCGGGAATGATCTATGGGATGCTTTGGGGTAAGTACAACTTTCGAGTGATAAAGCATACGCTCTATTTTGATGATCTTCCCGAGGCTTTTGATGGGTATCGTATCGTGCATATTTCCGATATTCATTCAGGTAGTTTTGACAATGTTGAAAAAGTACAATATGGTATAGATATGATCAATGCCCAAAAGGGTGATGTAATCTTCTTCACAGGAGATTTGGTCAATAACAAGGCAGAGGAGATGCTCCCTTGGATCTCACACTTTAAGCAATTGCATGCTAAGGATGGGGTGTATTCTGTATTGGGTAACCATGACTATGGGGATTATGTACAGTGGGATTCACCACAGGACAAGCTCAAAAACTTAGAAGACCTCAAGGGAATACATCAGCAGTTGGGTTTTTGTTTGCTCAATAACGAATCTGTATTTCTCACTCGTGACCAGCAGCGTATTGCTGTAGTGGGTGTGGAAAACTGGGGGCAAGGTTTTATCAAAAAGGGAGACCTTAAGCAGGCCTTACGTGAGGTAGATAAGAAGGATTTCAAGGTGCTTCTCTCTCATGATCCTACCCATTGGCAATATGAGGTGATAGATAGTCCTAACTTTATTCACCTGACCCTGAGCGGACACACCCATGGGATGCAGTTTGGTATAGAAATTCCTGGGGTGATCAAGTGGAGTCCTGCCAGTTGGCGTTATAAGTATTGGGGAGGAATCTATAAGGAAAAGGGTAAGTATATCAACGTAAATCGAGGTTTTGGTTACTTAGCTTTCCCAGGTCGAGTAGGGATGCCTCCTGAAATTACTGTTATAGAACTCAGGAAAAAGGATAAAAATACGCCTACAGACCTGCAAAATTAAGCACATTAAGGGCGCTTAATTTAGAAAAAAATCTTATATTTGCAGCGTGATAGCTATAAAAGAAAAACTATAATAAATATGTCAGTATTTGGAGATATAATAAGCACTAGTAAGCCCGTACTTATTGTTTTTTATGCGGGCTGGCATTATCTGACTGAGGATGCGAGCACTTCCATACAGCAAGTGGCCGATTCCTTAGGCGAAGCAGTACGTGTGATCAAAATTGATATTGATAATAACAAGGAACTTACCAAAAAGCTACAGATCAACGGGATTCCTACTTATATGATCTTTCATAAGGGAGAACTCGTATGGCGTACTGAAGCACTCCAACCTACAGCCAACCTAATCAGTGCTATAAAACCATTTATAGAATTATAGAAAAATGAACGAAATCACACTATGGGGGAGTCTAAGTCAAGAGATGACAGCCATCATTACAGACCCTATTTATTTGTGGGACCTTATAGGTACCTTTGTTTTCGGAATTTCGGGCGTCTTGCTCGGTTTAGAACGTCGTATGGACGTCTTTGGTATGTTCATCTTGGCTTTCGTAACAGGAGTAGGAGGGGGAACACTCCGCGATATTATGATTGGGAGTATTCCTGTCTTTTGGATGAAAAACCTCATGTATATCTTTATGATTGCTTTGAGTGTGGCCTTTACCATTCTTTTCAAGCGCAAGTTTGCCGCACACTGGAACTACTGGTTATTACTCTTTGATGCCATTGGGTTGGGGGTATTTACCATTATTGGTTTGGAAAAAGCACTTCGCTTTGATCTTTCTCCGACCATAGCTATTGTATTAGGTACTATGACAGGGAGCTTTGGAGGGGTCATTCGAGATGTCTTAGCCAATAGGATGCCTGCCATTTTTCAGAAAGAAATCTATGCAACAGCTTGTGTGGCAGGAGGTACAGTGTATTTCTTGCTCAATGGGGTTATGGCTGATTATCATAATTGGGTGGTATTTGTAACGATCTGTGTGGTGATAGTTGTACGTATGCTCTCCTTGAAGCACCATTGGGAACTGCCTAAATTCCTTAATTAGATATTGTTTTCTAGATAAAATTAGTTTTTTCAATAGAGTTACTTACTTTTGTAGCAGGTCGTCCTTATAGGGAGGTTTGCAGGGCAAAAGTAAGTACTTTCTTTTAACCTCATCTGCATTTGCAATACATGAAAAAAGATAAAAATATTATAGTACAAGGGGCAAGAGTACATAACCTCAAGGATATAGATGTACAGATTCCTCGTTATGAACTGGTGGTAGTAACAGGCTTATCGGGTAGTGGTAAGTCGTCTTTGGTCTTTGATACGATTTATGCTGAGGGACAACGCCGCTATATAGAGACTTTCTCTGCCTATGCTCGTCAGTTTTTAGGCGGACTGGAACGTCCCGATGTGGATAAGATAGATGGTCTCTCTCCTGTGATTGCCATTGAGCAGAAGACCACTTCCAAGTCGCCTCGCTCTACCGTGGGGACAATTACCGAAATCTATGACTTTCTGCGCTTACTCTATGCTCGTGCCTCCGATGCCTATAGCTATCGTACGGGTGAGAAGATGGTTAGCTATACCGATAGCCAAATACAAGAGTTGATTCTACAAGAGTACCAGGGCAAGGCGATCCATATCTTAGCTCCCGTAGTACAGTCGCGTAAGGGGCATTACCGTGAACTTTTTGAGCAAATTGCCAAGCAGGGATTCCTTAAGGTACGTGTAGATGGCCAGATTCGTGAAATAGAGTATGGTATGAAGCTCGATCGCTATAAAACCCATGATATAGAGGTGGTAATTGACCGATTGGAGATCAAAAACAATGATACTACTCAGCGCCGCCTGTCCGAAAGCATACAGACAGCTATGCGACATGGTAATGGAATCCTGATGATACTCTCTGATAAAAAGGATGTTCCTCGCTACTTTAGCCGTAACCTTATGTGTCCCACTACAGGGATTTCCTATCCACTACCAGAGCCGAATACCTTCTCTTTTAATTCTCCCAAAGGGATGTGTCCGCACTGTAATGGACTGGGAATAGTACAGGAGGTAACCCTGAGCAAACTCATTCCCGATATGTCGCTCTCTATCAAGCAGGGGGCTATCACAGCCATAGGAGCCGAGAAAAAAACTTGGATATTCCAGCAAATAGAAACTATACTTAGGAAGTTTGGACACAAACTCTCCGACCCAGTGGAGAAACTCCCTAAAGAGGCTATAGATATGATTCTTTTTGGGGGAAAAGAGAAATTCTCTGAGAAATCTGAAGTTATGGGGCTAACCCGTGATTTCTCTATTGATTTTGAGGGAATTGTCAATTTCATAGAACAACAGTACCAAGATACAGAAAGTAGCGCCTCCATGCAGCGTTGGGCAAAAGATTTCATGGAAGAAAAGCCCTGTCCTGAGTGCGAGGGTTCTCGTCTGAGGAAAGAGGCACTATATTTCCGTATTGCTGATAAGAATATAGCCGAACTTTCTGCTATGGACATAGCCGAACTGATGCAGTGGTTTGATGCCTTGCCAGAAAAGCTCTCTGCTCGCCAAGAAAAGATTGCCCATGAAATCCTTAAAGAGATAAGCGAACGCCTACGTTTTCTCTTGGATGTGGGACTTGATTACCTCTCCTTGGGCAGAAGTTCCAAAACCCTTTCAGGGGGTGAGGCACAGCGTATCCGCTTAGCTACCCAAATAGGTTCCAAGCTCACCAATGTACTTTATACCTTGGACGAACCCAGTATAGGTTTGCATCAGCGTGATAATGAGCGGCTAATCAATTCCCTAAAATCACTTCGAGATATAGGCAATTCGGTAGTGGTGGTAGAGCACGATGCTGATATGATGCTCCATGCTGACTACGTAATCGATATAGGCCCTAAGGCAGGTAAGGGTGGGGGAGAGGTAATTTTCGCCGGTACTCCTAAAGAAATGCTCAAGGCGCATACCCTGACGGCCTCTTACCTCAATGGAGAACGTGCCATAGAAGTGCCTGACGAACGTCGCCAAGGTAACGGACATTTTATAGAACTCGTAGGCTGTACAGGCAATAACCTTAAAAATATATCGGTTAAATTCCCTTTGGGGATGATGATAGGGGTTACAGGGGTGTCAGGTTCGGGCAAATCAACCCTAATCAATGAGACCCTCTATCCGATTCTCAATGAACATTTCTACAATGCCCTGAAAAAACCCATGCCTTACAAGCAGATTTTAGGGCTGGAACATATTGATAAAGTGATAGATATAGACCAATCACCTATTGGGCGTATTCCACGCTCTAATCCTGCCACTTATACAGGTGTCTTTGGCGAAATACGTGACCTCTTTGCCCATACACCAGAGGCAATGATCAGGGGCTACAAACCAGGGCGCTTTAGTTTCAATGTCAAGGGAGGTCGTTGTGAAACCTGTGAGGGCGGAGGTATGAAAGTGATTGAAATGAACTTCCTTCCCGATGTTTTGGTAGAGTGTGAGACCTGCCATGGTAAGCGTTTTAATAGAGAAACTCTTGAGATTCGCTACAAAGGAAAATCCATAGCCGATGTACTGGCTATGACTATAGATGAGGCAGTGGCTTTCTTTGAACCTATTCCGAAAATCTACCGAAAGCTCAAGACGATACAGGAAGTAGGACTGGGTTATATTACCTTAGGGCAACCCTCTACCACTCTTTCAGGGGGTGAAGCACAACGTATCAAGCTGGCTACAGAACTCTCCAAGCGTGATACAGGTAATACTTTCTATATCTTGGATGAACCCACTACAGGACTACACTTTGAGGATATAAAAATCCTAATGGAAGTGCTTAACAAGCTCACCGAAAAGGGAAATACGGTGCTTATTATTGAGCATAACCTAGATGTAATTAAGATGATGGATTATCTTATAGACATAGGCCCTGAAGGAGGAAAGGGAGGCGGTCAGGTAGTGGCTATGGGGACACCTGAGCAAGTGGCTAAGAGCAAAAAGAGCTATACAGCTAAGTTTTTGAAAGAGGTTTTAAAAACAGAGAAATGAGAATAGGATTCGATGCCAAGCGGGCTTTTCATAACTTTCGCGGTTTGGGTAACTACAGCCGTGACCTGATTCGTATCTTGCAAGAGAGAACAGATGCGGAATTAGTACTTTTTAACCCTAAAAGAAGAAAATTCTTAGGAGTAAAGATTACCCCAAGGACTACAGAGATCAATCCCAAAGGCTTTTTTTGGAAAAAACTCAAAAGTCTTTGGCGGCTCTTCCATATTACAACTCTTGCCAAAGAACAACAACTTGATATCTATCACGGGCTTTCAGGGGAGATTCCTATAGGTATATACAAGTATGTCCCTACAGTAGTAACCATACATGACCTTATTTTCTTGCGTTTTCCCCAGTGGTATAGTGCTTTTGACAGAAAGATACATACTCTCAAGTTCCGCTACGCAGCCCAAAAGGCGGAGCACATCATTGCCATCAGCGAGCAAACCAAGCAAGATATAGTAGATTATTTCCATATAGATCCTAATAAAATATCAGTAGTATATCAGGGATGTCATGCCGCTTTTAAGCAAACCTATACGGAGGAAGAAAAAGCCAAAGTAAGAGAAAAATATGCCCTACCAGACCAATTTGTTCTCAATGTAGGGGCTATAGAGGATCGAAAGAATGCTTTAGAGATAGTAAAAGCACTCAAAGGTACTGACTTGCCGCTGATTATGGTAGGGAAGAAGACCGTCTATTACGAGAAGATAGAGGCTTATTGCAAGGAAAATGATATGCTGTCTCAAGTAAGAGTACTCTCAGGGGTTTCCATGCAGGAGTTGGCTATGATATACCAAGCCGCAACGATATTTTGTTACCCTTCCGTCTTTGAAGGCTTTGGAATTCCTATTATAGAAGCCCTCTTTTCCAAAACCCCAGTGATTACCTCCCAAGGGAGTTGCTTTGAGGAAGCTGGAGGTAGTGGTAGTATCTATATAAATCCAACCGAAAATACAGCGCAGGAGATTCGGCAGGCTATAGAGGAACTTCTTTCCTCGCCTGAACGTATGCAACAGATGAGAGAGGTAGGCTATAACTATGTACAAAAATTCACAGACGAAAACGTCTGTGAAAATCTGTTGAAGGTATATCAAAAGGTGATTTCTTAAACCATTAAGAGAGGTTGTTACCAAACTTCTCTTTGACCTCTCCCAAGAGTTCCTTGATACTCTGTTCTTTTTCTTTGGGGTAGATCATCAATACCGAAGCGGTATCTACGATGATATAGTGTTCTATACCATCTACAATCACTACCTTGTTGGTATCGGTACGAATGATATTATCAGAGGCGTTTTTAAAGAGTGTGAGCGCATTGACCACTGCATTGTTATTAGAATCCTTAGCCAATTTCTCGTGTAGGGAACCCCAAGTACCCAAATCATTCCAATCAAACCCTACAGGATATACATAGATATTATCCGAAGGCTCCATAATGGCATAGTCTACTGATATATTCTCTGCTTTTCCATAGTTATCCCTGATGAATTCCCATTCCTGTGGAGTATTATAAACTGACTCTCCTTCTTTGAAGAGTGAGAACAAATTGGGTTGGAATCTTTCAAAAGCTCTCAATACACTTTGTGTACGCCAGATAAAGATACCCGCATTCCACAAATAGTTTCCTTCTGAGAGGAACTGTTTAGCACGCTCATAATCAGGTTTTTCAGTGAATTGGAGTACCTTTTTACTGGGTTTGCTGTCTGTTTTGTCATATTGTATATAACCATAACCTGTATTAGGGAAAGTAGGTTTGATTCCCAAGGTCATCAGAATATCCTGTTGTTCACATAAGGTAAAGCAACTTCTTACATTGTCCTGAAATTCGTCCTCTTGTTCTATCCAGTGGTCGGAAGGAGCTACAATAAAAACGGCGTTTGGGTTGCGCTTTTGAATCTTCATAGTAGCATAGAGAATACATGGAGCTGTATTGCGCATGGAAGGTTCCAGTACCAAATTCTCATCGGAGATACCTGATAGCTGTGTCTTTACTAAGTTTTTATAAATCTCATTGGTAGAGATAAGAATATTTTCTTTGGGGATAAAGCCCGCCAAACGTTGGTAGGTGCGCTGCAAGAGCGTCTGCCCTGTGCCCAACATGTCATGAAATTGCTTAGGGAAAGCCCAAGTACTTACTGGCCAAAAGCGAGATCCAACGCCCCCTGCCATAATAATAGCATAATGATTCTTATTCATGTAAATTGAAATAACAAAGTGCAAAAATACAATATATTAACCAAACTAGCAAAGAAAAGCGGCTATTTTTCTGCTTTTAGATACCAACTGAGTTGCTCTATCTTTCCTTGAGAGAAGCCTATGGCTTGTAAGTCCTTTAGTGAACTTAGATTTCCTCGCTCTGAACGAAAGATAAGTAGGGCTTCTACCTCTTTGTAGTTGAGATAGGGTACCTTGGAGAGTTCTTTTTTAGAGGCAAGATTGAGATCTATTTTGGTAATCTGAGCAGGGGTGAGTAGGTCAAAGTATTTCCAAACTTCCGTGATGACACCCTCGGAAAGGCCATATACCTCAGCTAATTGTTTTTTAGAGGAGAAGCCTCCTAAGTGCTCACGATATTTTAGGATACGTTCGGAGAGCTTTTCTCCTATTCCTCGTATGGGGAGTAAATCCTCTGCTGTGGCGGTATTGAGGTCTTTCTTGACAATCTTTGCTGAGGTCTTGTTGTCATGGGTATGGAAAGAACCATCCTTTTTCTTGCTCACCCAATCAGGGAATTTGAACAAGGGGGCTATAGTAGCCAAGAGAGAATCGGAGACTCCAGTTACCTCTTGGAACTCCTTAGCGGAATTGACGTACTTGCCTGTCTCTCTAAAGACTTGCAAGCGGGAGAGTTCTTGGGCAGAAATTCCCAAAATATAAGCCTTATAATCTGAAATGAAATTGGGATTAAAGGGACTTATTGTATATTGCTTGGCCTTCTCTTGTGCTTTTAGGCTATCTATCCGCTGTTGGAAAGCTATAAGATTCTCCTGAGAGAAAGCAATAGCAGGAGAGGGAATATCTATCACAAAATAAGCTACTTGTAACAATATACAACAACATACGAGTCCCAAAACACCTCGTTTTTGTTGCCTTGTCCAATAGGAGATACCAGTAGTATATCTTTTCATTTGAGAGGAGACTTAACCTTGAGCTAACAAAAATACGAATTTTTAGGTAGAAAAACAAGAAAAATATTTGGTAGTCATTGTGATTCTTCCTATATTTGCATCTGTTATTTATATAGAACTAACAATTAACCATTAACAATTAACCATTAACAATTAACCATTAACCATTGATAATGAATTATATAGAGTACGATTTTACTGTTTCCCCTACAGAGATGGGAGCTGAAATCCTTATGGCCGAACTTGCTGAAGTAGGCTTTGATAGTTTTGTGGATACCCCTACAGGGATCAAAGCCTATATTCCTAAAGATAGCTGGAATGAGCAAATTTTACAGGATATTTATCTGCTAAGCAATCCAGAATTTACTATTTCCTACCAAATAACAGAAATAGAACAGGTCAATTGGAATGAGGAATGGGAAAAGAACTTTTCACCTATCGTGGTAGAGGATCTCTGTACAGTACGAGCCAACTTCCATCCTGTGCCTAATACACGCTATGATATTGTGATTACCCCCAAAATGAGTTTTGGTACGGGTCATCACGAAACGACTTATATGATGTTGCAGCAATTGCTTCCTTTGTCGCTTGAGGATACCAAAGTCTTAGATATGGGCTGTGGCACGGGTATCTTGGCTATCATGGCAGCTCTGCGTGGTGCTCGTGATATTACCGCCATAGATATAGACCCTTGGTGTGTGGAGAATGCCACAGAAAATGTACAACAGAACAACTGCTCTTTTATCACCATAAAGGAAGGGGATGTTTCCCTAATTGCAGGGGAGCAGTATAACCTAATCTTAGCCAACATCAACCGAAATATATTGCTTTCAGACATTCCTGCTTACACCCAAGCACTCTTCCCTCAGGGATTACTCTTGGTCAGTGGTTTTTACGAGGAGGACTTACCAGCGATAAAAGAGAAAAGCCAAGAAGTGGGACTTACCTATATTAGCCATATAGAGCGAAATCGCTGGGTATCAGCCAAATTCCAACGCCTATCATGATGACTACAGACGAGCTATACATGCAACGCTGCCTATTTTTAGCCCGTAAGGCTATAGGCTATACCTATCCCAACCCATTGGTAGGTAGCGTGATAGTCCACAAGGGTAAGATCATAGGGGAGGGCTGGCATACTAAGGCAGGCGAACCCCATGCCGAGGTCAATGCTATTGACTCTGTCAAGGATAAAAGCCTACTTAAGGAAAGTACCCTTTATGTGAATCTGGAACCTTGTGCACACTTTGGGAAAACGCCTCCTTGTGCTGACCTAATTATAGAAAAAGAAATCCCCAAGATCGTTATTGGCTGTGTGGATATCAATTCCAAAGTAGCGGGCAAGGGCATTGAGCGCTTACGACAAGCAGGCAGAGAGGTCATTGTAGGCGTTTTGAAAGCTGAAAGCCAAGCGCTTAATAAGCGTTTTTTTACCTTTCATGCCCAAAAGCGCCCTTATATTATTCTTAAGTGGGCACAAACCCGCGATGGCTTTATAGCGCCTTTGCAGCAAACGCAGCAGGCACCTGTATGGATATCCAACGCCTTCTCCCAGCAACTTACTCACCTATGGAGAGCACAAGAAGGCGCTATCTTGGTAGGTAAGCACACGGTAGAGAAGGATAACCCTTCCCTTACCACACGCCATTGGGTAGGGAACAACCCCTTGCGCTTGGTTATAGACAACAATAATTCCTTGTCTAAGAAATTAGCTGTTTTTCAGGGAGGTCTTACTATTGTTCTAGCCATCTCTCCAACGCTCTCGATGCCTAAGCAGGTATGTAACTGCTTATATGAGCGACAGATACAAAGCCTTATTGTAGAGGGAGGTGCTCATGTACTCCAGCAATTTATAGACGAAGGTCTATGGGACGAAGCCCGTATATTTGTAGGTACTCCTCAATTCTCAGCAGGACTTAAAGCCCCACAACTCAGTGGAAACCTACTCAGTACCCAAGAGATAGAGGGGGATTATTTGTTTGTTGTCAAGAATCCTGCTATAGAAAAAAGGAGTCTTTAAGAAAAGATTCCTTCGAAGCCTTACAAGAGGTAGGAAACTTAGATGGTCTGCTCAATAAGTTATAGAAAAGGGAGATATTAGTATTTCTTACTATAATTTTTTCTATAATCCTTATTATATTTGCCATAAGAAGTCTCTGTTTTTTGATCTGCAGAAGCACTATCAGTATCCGAGGGAGGTATATCCTCAAAGAGAGAGTCCTTTTTTGGGTGCTTATACTTGGGAGATTCGCCATAATAGTTGGCTTCTTTATCTCCCTTACCAAATAATAGGACAAGATAGTAAAAAGGAATCCACTGAAACCAGCCACTGTTTCCTAAATCATGACAACGCTTAGTGCCTTGGGCTAAGGCAAACCATCCTATAGGTATATATAAAAGTGCTAAAAAGGCAGTATTTCCTTTAGTTTGAAGTATACTTGTAAGGATAAGAATACTTAAAAGAGTACAAATAATTAGGCTCAGACCATATGCTGTTCTACCAATACGCCCTGAGAAAGAAAAAGCTGCTCTAAGTATAGCATATCTTACCTTAGTCTTCATAACCACATAGTTTTCTTCCTTTTTCTACAGCTTCTTTTACTGTTAATTTTTCTAAATCTGTAGAATACTGCCTTAGTCCTCTACAATGAGGATTATAATGATAAGCAGTACTATTAGGTCACTTGCAAATATATACATAGGTTTCACTTACTTCATTACTTGAACAGGCAATTATTCCTACTAATAAGATGATTAAAGCAATAATCCTAAAGAAAAGAATTCGTTTCATAAGTATTTTTATTGGTTTAAGGTTTATGAGATACTATCGCTTTTTCTGAACATAGTTTTCTAAATCACTAAAGAAAATTTCTATATAGTTGATTACTTTCAAAAGAAATGTGTCAGATAAACGGATACAATAATCATTATCATCTTCTGTTCTAAGGAAGTTTTCTGTTTGGATAATCTCTTCTAAGTTCCTGCGTATATACTCTTTATCTATACTATTTAGTACTTTCTTTGTCAATACACTGAAATAATCTGGATTATTGTGGATAATTTGATTTCTGAGTACTCTTATAGTATCTAAAAATTGCCAATGTATTTGTTCAAATATAAAGCTCTCTACTTTACAGAATTTAGTAAGAAATTTTTCACACTGTACAGTAACCTCTCCTTTAAGGTCATAATAATGAATGGGGGCATTTTCCCCTAAAATGTTACAAAGTCTCTTTAGTTGATTTTCAAAAAAGGAATATATCAATACCAAAGTAAAGTTATTTTGTATAAGCATAAAAGACGAGATATTTAATTCTTCGGGATCATCTTCAAAAAAATCTTCACTTTCAATTAGATGTTCGCCTTCTCCTTGTAACATAACTAACTTTTGATATAGAAGTTGTACTTCTGGTTTTAAAAAAGCAGTCTCGGATTCTTTGCTTAGTTCCTCTATTTTATCTGATATTTCTTGTAATTGCCTTTCTCTTTCAGGATTATCTTTGTTTTCTTCATAATCTTTTCGGTAAGCTTCAATTCTCCTTTCTATTATTTCATTTCTTTTTTTCTCAATAATAGCTTCTTCTCCATCAGTAAACTTTTTTTGATAGATGATGTATTGTTTAAGAGTTTCTGTTCCTCCTCTAAACATACTGAAAAATTCTTCTATTCTTGCTGTTTGGTTCATAATAATATATATTTTAGATTATTCATATACCTTAATATTCTTATTGTTTTTATTTATCTTAATATATTCACAGACTAACTCTCCAATATATGAATTTTTATCATTTATCTGTATATATAGAGTATCTATAGCTCTTGTTAGAGCCATTAGTAGCCAATTTGTTGCATATATCTGTTTGCGTTTTTCATTAGTTAGGTCTTGATTATTATATCTCTTTTTATTTAATAAAGTTCTCTCAGCATTTTCATCTTCATATTTTCCATCAAAAAAAGTATCTAAACGGAAACAACATACAGCAAAAGATTCCAATCCTCTACAAGATTCATAATGTATGATACGAGTATGATCAAAATCGAAAGGTAAATGTTTGCTTTTTGTACCATTATAACATTGGTATCCATTATCTTCTAATAATTTGAGATATTCCCAACTTCCTTTTTTCTCCTTTATGTTAGTAGTACTTACATAGTTATTTTCATAAATATGGGTTTTATTTTTGTGTGAAACTCCTTCTGAATTTTCCTCTTGTTCATCTTCTGGGGTTATGAGTGTTAGTATACTTTCATAAGGCTTATAACCATTAATAAAAGCTTTTTCTTTTAACTGATTATAGATAGATAGAATATCAGGATTTCTTCTAAAATCAAAAATTATTTCACCACGATCAATATATTCTTTAGGAGCAACTTCTTCATTGAGAGAATGTAATTTAAATTCTATATTTATCTTGTTTGCAAAGAAATTACATAACCTAATTACCTCTTCTTTACTTCTATAAGATATGGATATGGGATCTTTTTTTGTTGATGTTTGTATGACAGGTTTGTGTAATTGGAAGTTTGTCGTTTTGAATCCTGTTTTTGTTTTTATCTTTCTCCAATCACAAAGTTCAGGATATCTTATTAACTGCTCTTCTCCTCCATTAGCAACAATAATTTTTCCTTCTTCAAAAAGTGCTATAAGAATTTCTTTTTCATATTCGTAACAATCTTGAGCCTCATCTACAAATATTAGTTCATATTTCATAGATAATCGATTCTTTATATCCTCAATGTGTTTTGAGAAGGCTCTAAAACTAATTTCATCACTTTCGTTATTAAGATTTAAAGACGTTTCTAACAGTTCTTTCTTATTTCTTACATCATATTCTTTATAGAATTCGGAGGTGTTATTAAGTACTTCATAGAGTTTTCGTAAAAAATATTCATAGTCATTATTAAATAAATATCCATCATTATCTTGCTTATTAGAAAGAAAAAGATCTGCTAAGTCTTCTTGTATATTCTTTATAAATATTTCTATACTCCTATCATCAGAATTGATATAATCTATAGCATAATCCTTAATAACAGAGTCTAAGTCATCACGATTTTGGAAATAAGTTTTTAAATTTTCTTTATCAAAATCAGTTAATCGCAAGGAGTTTAATATATCAGATACTTTTGACATACTTTTTTCTAATATATTTACAAGTTCTTCATATCTCTTTTTGTTTTCTTCATATCTCTTATCCTTTTCTAACCTAATAACACCAGTCTTTCTACATAAATCAAAGAAAAAGGAATGAAAAGTAGTCGTTGCAAAAAGGCCATTCTTAGACTCTTTTTCTGCATTTAGTATACTTTGAAATGTCTTACGGATATCATTTACTAATAATTTGTTATAAGATAAAAATAGAATATATTCTCCTTTTATAAGGTGTTTATAAGCAATGGTTAATAATCTATTTGTCTTTCCATTTCCTGCTTTTCCTTCTACAATAATAAGTTTATTTCCTATTTCTTTTTCAACAGTTGAGAGATTGACTCTTTGTTTTACAATATTTTCTATTTTTCTTTTTGTGAGGTAGCCATATTCACTATCTTTTGATATTCTGTCTACAATTTTTTCAATATCAAAAGGAACTACTTCATAAGCTCCCAACTGAGACCATTTTTTTATAGAGCAGAAATATGTTTCTTGTGTATTTTTCTTAAAATATTCATCTAACATATGAAAGTCAAAAGAGGCTCCTAATAAATAATTGGTAGTAATACATCTATATCTTGAGCTTACTATCTGTACAATATGAAAAGGAATATAAACATCATCTTCTTTACCTATGATATTCTCCTCTCTAAATATTTGTGTTAAGTATTCTCTTATTCCACTTTTTAACTTCTTAAGTTCATTTTGAAAATCAATTTTAACATAATTAACTTCGTCTCTCTTGGTAACAAATATAAGATCATTATTTTCAATGGAACTATATAATTCTTTATCTATATATTTATCAATAAACTTAACAGGAATGATTTGATTTTTAAAAAGACTATTCTCGTTAATTCTATAGTAACTATCTTTTTTATTTGGAACAATAATTACAAGTAATAGATCTATATCTATTATATCTGATATAGGAATAGGGAATCTATTAAAGAGATATATTTTTGCATTAGGACAGGTATAGTCAAGTACTTGATGTACACTTTTTTCAAAAGCCTCATAATCTATATAAAGAGATTTTCCATTTAGGGCATAAAATTCTATAGCCATAATCTTCTTGTTAAATTTCCAAATCTTTAATATCTTTTGATGAATGGGATAATCTTATAGCTTAATTAAGACAAAAATACTTTTTAGATAAGGAAAATAGTTTCTTCAGCGCACAAAGATAACAAAAATATTTTAATTTTATCAACTACAATTGTTAAATTTTAAATAGTTGTTAATCTATTTCTACTTCTTCCATGAGTTTGAGGACTTCCTCATCGGCGGAGGTCATGGTGTCAGGGGCTTCTATGGCAAGGTTCAGCCAACGAGGTTCGTTGTTCAGACGATAGATAAAGGAGGTGTTGGAGAGTGCATCAAAGAACTCTTTGCATACCTTGACCTTAGTACTGTGACTATTCATGGGGAGTTCTATGTCCTTTTCTTGTTCTTTGCTTTTTCCTATGATCAGAAAGTTAAAAGGGGTGCTCCCCTTGAAGTGTTGAGATAGGTTCTTTACGAAAAAAAGGGTCTCTTCATTTACTTGGGGGAGTTCTACGGCCATTTGTAGCTTGTCTATATTCTCTTGTAGGGCATCTTCTAAGAAACCGATATGGGTGAAAACAATCTTGGGGCCAAAGGTGCGTCCGTCGGGGGTGGTATAGCCTCCCTTGATATGGGCTTTGATGAAAACAAACTGTTTTTCGGAAAGGAAAGGGCGGAATTTTAGGTATTCTTCGCCAAAGATACGAAAATCGACCGTACCGCTATAGTCTTCTATGGTGAAAGCACCCCAGCCTTTCCCGTTTTTGCTGGTGAGGTGTTCCATCTTGACAATCATTCCTCCAAAACGTACATCTTGGTTCTCCATACCTTCGTAGTTGGAGGTAAATTCGGCTGCTTTTCGGTTGCATAGGTAGTCCAATTGGTACTTGAACATGTCCAAGGGATGGCGTGAAATATAGATCCCTACTACTTCTTTCTCTCGGCGGAGTTCCTCTAAGGAGTTCCAAGGCTCTGTTTCAGGCATTTTGGGTTCGGGGATTTGCACCTCTGGGCTATCTCCGAAAAGGCTTAACTGTATGGAGTGGGCGCTCTCTTGTGATTTGGCACCATAGCGAATGATTTTTTCCAGGAAGTTCATATTCTCCGAAGGGCTTTGGTGGAAGAATTGGGCACGGTGTACCCCTGGGAAGGAGTCAAATCCTCCCGCTAAGGCGAGACTTTCAAAGGCTTTCTTATTAGCCGACTTGAGATCTATACGCTTGGCCATGTCAAAAACAGACTTGTAAGGGCCTTTCTCTCTAGTTTTTACGATGGTATCCACCGCAGCCTTGCCCAATCCCTTAATGGCTCCCATACCAAAACGAATCGCTCCGTCTTTGTTTACGGTGAACTTGTATTCGGATTCATTCACATCGGGGCTGAGTACCTTGATAACCATACGGTTACACTCGGAAAGGAAAAAGCTGATGGACTTAATATCATTCATATTGTTAGAGAGTACCGCTGCCATGTATTCGGCAGGGTAGTTGGCCTTCAGGTAGGCTGTTTGGTAGGCAATCCATGCGTAGCAAGTGGAGTGAGATTTGTTAAAGGCGTAGCTAGCGAAGGACTCCCAGTCCTTCCAAATCTTCTCTAAGATGTCGGCAGGGTGGCCTTTTTTGCCACCACCTTCTATAAACTTAGGTTTCATCTCGGCCAAGACATCCTTGAGTTTTTTCCCCATGGCCTTTCTCAGCTTATCGGCTTCTCCCTTGGTGAATCCAGCTAATTTCTGAGAAAGGAGCATTACCTGCTCTTGGTATACGGTGATACCATAGGTGTCTTTGAGGTATTCCTCCATATCGGCCAAGTCATAGGTGATAGGCTCTACGCCTTGTTTGCGATGAATAAAGCTTGGGATATAGTCCATAGGTCCTGGTCGGTAGAGGGCATTCATGGCGATCAGGTCGGCGAAGACGGTAGGTTTAAGCTCACGCATATATTTTTGCATACCAGGGGACTCGTATTGGAATATCCCGATGGTTTCTCCACGCTGGAAAAGGGCATAAGTAGGCTTGTCATCCAAGGGAATATGATCTATGTCTAACTCAAATCCGTGTCGTTTTTGGATAAGAGCCACTGCATCCTTGAGGATGGTGAGCGTTTTCAGTCCCAAGAAGTCCATTTTCAATAGGCCAGCACTCTCTACCACGGAGTTGTCAAACTGAGTGATAAAGAGGTCGGAGTCTTTGGCCAAGGCCACAGGGACGAAGTTGGTGATATCGTCGGGAGTGATGATAACTCCACAAGCATGTACCCCTGTATTACGTACAGAACCCTCCAAGATACAAGCCTGCTGAACAGTTTTAGCCGAGAGGTCATCGCCCTGGGCAATCTCCTTGAGTTGCTGTACTTTTGGCAAGTCACTTCCTACAGTTTCTTTAAGTTTTTCATCGTCAAAGGTAAAGATTTTTTTAAGAGAAATATTAGGAATCAGTTTGGCTATTTGGTCAGCCTCCTTTAGCGGCAAGTCCAACACACGAGCTGTATCACGTACGGAGGATTTGGCAGCCATGGTACCATAGGTAATGATCTGTGCAACTTGGTTTGCTCCATATTTTTCAATCACATAGTCCAGGACACGGCCACGCCCATCATCTTCAAAGTCAATATCAATATCGGGCATACTCACACGGTCAGGGTTGAGGAAACGTTCAAAAAGCAGGTCGTACTGGATAGGGTCTATATTGGTAATACCCAAGCAATAAGCCACAGCTGAGCCTGCCGCAGAACCACGTCCAGGACCTACGGAGACCCCCATATTGCGTGCGGCAGTAATGAAGTCCTCCACAATAAGGAAGTAGCCAGGGTAGCCTGTTTTTTCTATGATAGAAAGCTCAAAATCAAGGCGTTCGCGTACTTCGTCGGTAAGTTCCTTATAGCGCTTTTCGGCGCCTAAGTAGGTGAGATGACGAAGGTATTTGTTCTCTCCCTTTTTTCCAGTAGGATCATCCTCCACTTGGAACTCCTTGGGAATGTCAAACTTAGGGAGGAGGATATTGCGTGCTAGCTCATAGGGTTCTATTTTGTTTATAATCTCCTCAATAGAAAGAATAGCTTGGGGAATATCCTTGAATAATTCTTTCATCTGCTGGGAGGATTTGAAATAATACTGTTCATTAGGCAGCCCATAGCGGAAGCCGCGCCCATGTCCGATAGGGGTAGCTTGCTTTTCTCCGTCTTTGACACAGAGCAGAATGTCATGAGCGTTGGCATCTTTGGGGTTGATGTAGTAGGTATTGTTGGTTGCAACCAATTTGACCCCATGTTTTTGCGCTAATTGTATCAGTACCGCATTGGCACGGTCTTCATCTTCTTGGCCATGCCTGATGAGTTCTATATAAAAATCCTCTCCGAATTGGTTCTTCCACCATAGGAGTGCCTCTTCAGCTTGTTTTTCGCCTTGATTTAAGACTTTAGAAGGGATTTCACCATATAGGTTCCCTGAAAGCACAATGATATTCTTTTTATATTGCTCTACTACCTTTTTGTCAATACGAGGTACATAGTAAAAACCTTTGGTATAGGCGATAGAAGCCATCTTGATAAGGTTTTGATAGCCTTCTTTGTCCTTGGCGAGCATGACTACTTGGTAGCCATTGTCCTTTTTGCTTCTGTCTAAGTGGTTTTCACAGATATAGAATTCGCAACCTATAATAGGCTTGATAATGGGTAGGGGAGCGGGCTTTCCCTCCTCTTGAGCTTGGGCGTTTTTGGCTTTAGCTTCTTTGTTATACTTAGATACTTCTTTGATAAAGTGGAAAGCTCCCATCATATTGCCATGGTCGGTTAGTGCTACAGCAGGCATCTGCGCTTCGGTAGTGGCCTTGACCAAATCAGCAATAGAGGCGGTGGATTGCAAGACAGAGAACTGAGTGTGGTTGTGCAGGTGTGCAAAGGGAGCAGTCTCTAGTAGGGCAAGGTTTTCAGCCAGCTCGGTAGAGGACAGAGCTGTGGATTTCTCTTGGGCTTTGAGCTTTTCAGAGGCTGCCTTTAGGTTGATATGCTGTAACCCCCAAAGTGCTATAGGAGCGGTATACTTCTCTTGGATAAGTGCCATAGCCTCATGGGAGACTTGGCTGGTGGTAAAGCCCTCGCCTCGGCGGATTAGCTCAAAGAAACAGCGAGCAGTCGCCTCCACATCGGCAGTGGCGTTATGGGCTTCGGCAAAAGGAGTGCCAAAGAGAAACTGATGGAGTTCAGTAAGACTTGGGTACTTGAACTTACCTCCCTTACCCCCTTCTATTTTACAGAGTTCCGCAGTAATTTCGGTACAGGTGTCCAAAACAGGAAGTTCCCCAAGACGAGTAGCTACCCCATAGCGGTAGAACTCAGCTCCCATGATATTGATATCAAAGCTGATATTTTGTCCTACAATATACTGAGTCTTGCTCAGTGCTTTTTCAAATTCTTCAAATACTTGTTGGATAGGCACGCCCTCTTTGGCAGCCAGCTCTGTGGAGATCCCATGGATACGTTCTGCATCGTAGGGAATGGTAAAGTCGTCAGGGGTGATTAAAAAGTCCTTATGCTCGACAAGAGTACCTTGAGCATCGTGTAGTTGCCAAGCGATTTGTACAGCACGCGGCCAGTTGGCACTATCGGAGAGTGGTGCATTATAGTTGCGGGGAAGTCCAGTTGTTTCAGTATCAAAGATTAAATACATAGGGAAAAGGAAGTGAGTTTCTTGGACAAAAATAGTATATTTTTTCGAATCCTCTGCGTTGTTATCGTGAATCCTTTGTTAAAAATAGAAAGGGAAACCCGCCTGTTTGGGGCGGGTTTCTTTAAAATATTTATTATGATACAATTACATCATGCCAGGCATGCCGCCGCCCATAGGAGGCATAGCAGGGGTATCTTCTTTGATATCTACCAAAGCACATTCGGTGGTAAGGATCATACCAGCTACAGAAGCTGCATTTTCCAAAGCTACACGGGTTACTTTCTTAGGGTCAATGATACCAGCACGGAACATATCTACATATTGTTCTGTCTTGGCGTTGTATCCTGTAGAGTTTCTGCCGTCCAATACTTTGGCAATTACCACAGAGCCTTCGCCACCAGCGTTTTCTACGATAGTACGCAAAGGAGCTTCTACAGCCTTGAACACGATTTGGATACCTGTAGCCTCGTCAGCATTGGTAGGTTTGATCTTAGCTAGTACATTTCTAGCGCGTAATAGAGCAACTCCACCACCAGCTACGATACCTTCTTCTACGGCAGCACGAGTAGCGTGAAGGGCATCATCTACACGGTCTTTCTTTTCTTTCATCTCTACTTCGGAAGGTGCTCCTACATAGAGGACAGCCACTCCACCTGCCAATTTGGCCAAGCGTTCTTGGAGTTTTTCCTTGTCATAGTCAGAAGTAGTAACTTCAATTTGGGCTTTGATTTGTCCTACACGGGCTTGGATCTCTTCGCTCTTACCAGCTCCATTTACGATAGTGGTGTTGTCCTTGTCAATAGCTACACGTTCGGCACGGCCAAGCATGTCAATAGTAGCATTTTCAAGGGTAAAGCCTCTTTCTTCAGCTATGACAGTACCACCTGTAAGGATAGCGATGTCCTCAAGCATGGCTTTGCGACGGTCTCCAAAACCAGGCGCTTTTACAGCAGCAATACGAAGGGCACCACGCAATTTGTTCACTACCAAGGTAGCTAAGGCTTCCCCATCAATATCTTCAGCGATGATAAGGAGTGACTTGCCAGATTGAGCCACAGGCTCCAATACAGGAAGCAAATCCTTCATGGTAGAGATTTTCTTGTCATATAGAAGGATAAAAGGATTATCCAACTCGGCAGTCATTTTCTCAGAGTTAGTTACAAAGTAAGGAGAAAGGTAACCACGGTCAAACTGCATACCTTCTACAATATCTACATAAGTATCAGTACCTTTGGCTTCTTCTACGGTGATAACACCCTCTTTACCTACTTTGGAGAAGGCATCGGCGATGAGTTCTCCTACAGTCTCGTCATTGTTGGCAGAAATAGCGGCTACTTGGCGGATTTTATCGATAGAGTCACCTACTTTTTGGCTTTGTTTGGCCAATTCATTTACGATAGATTTCACTGCTTTGTCAATACCGCGTTTCAAATCCATAGGATTGGCACCTGCCGCTACGTTTTTAAGACCTTCGCGTACAATAGCTTGGGCTAATACAGTGGCGGTAGTAGTACCATCACCAGCGAGGTCATTGGTCTTGGAAGCTACCTCCTTAACCATTTGAGCACCCATATTTTCGTGTGCATCAGCAAGTTCTACTTCTTTGGCTACAGTAACCCCATCTTTGGTAACGGTAGGAGCACCGAAGGATTTGCTAATAATTACATTGCGTCCCTTAGGGCCGAGGGTTACTTTTACGGCATTAGCGAGCGCATCAACCCCTCTTTTTAAGCCGTCACGTGCATCAATATCAAATTTTATATCTTTTGCCATGTTTTTTATTTTTTAAATTATTAAGTTTAATTATTTAAGCGATTTGAACAATTCTACACTTTTCACACAAGGGATAGGTAGTTATAAAATCCTTAATTTGTTCTTTGGCTTCTGCAAAATTTCCTTTTATATAGAAATACAAAGCTGTATCTTTACTGCCTTCATGATATGAAGTTAGTACCAAAACATCTTTTAAAATTTCACAGACAGTGTCAAAAACTACATTGATATCAGAAGTCTCATATACTTCTTTAGGTAAGTCAGTACCATTTACATAAAGTCCTAAACCTTCTAAAGAGCCTATTTCTTGGGAGAAATTCTCATTATATAGCTTAGAGCCTTTTGGGATACCAATATCTTCTAACTTTTGTAGTAATTTCTCCACTGCATTGGCAGTATCATTGAGAGAGATTTCTATATTGCAGTATTCTATTTCTCCCTCTTTGGACATGAGAGTACCACCACCTGAGGTTTCTCCTAGATCTTCTTTGGAGAGAAACTCATCTATAATGTCCTCTAGAGCATGTCTGTCAAAAGGTTGTAACTTTGCATTTAGTTGTAAAGTGTAGAACATAATTTGTTATATTTAGATTATTCTAAAATACCTAACAAATCGTTCTCTCTCATAATAAGGTAAGTCTTACCTTCTAATTTTAGTTCTGTACCTGCATATTTTCCATAAAGAACAGTATCTCCTACCTTTACAGTGATAGGATTTTCTTTGGTTCCTGCTCCTACAGCTACGATTTTTCCTTTTTGAGGTTTTTCTTGAGCAGTATCAGGAATGATAATACCAGAGGCGGTTGTAGTTTCAGCTGGTGCTGGTTCCACAAGCACTCTATCAGCTAACGGTTTTAATTTTACACTCATATTCATTTATTTTTGTAAATCTATTTCTCTCTAAGCATAAAGTGTGCCAATTGGCGAAATATGCCAAATTGTCAGTATCTGCTTATATGTTCCAATGTTTATAAGGGTGTTGGCTTAGAGCACTGTTATAGTAGCGGGCATCTGAGGTAACTTCCTCTGCCAACCAATCAGGTTTTTCAAAGGCCTGTGCCACATCGGTAAGTTCTATTTCAGCGACGATAAGTCCTTCATTTTCACCATGAAAGACATCTACTTCGTATAGCGACTCACCTACCCATACCTCATAGCGAGTTTTCTCAATAGGGGAGGGTTCACATAGGGGCAATAGGGCATGCACATCGGTAGGAGTGATTTCTTTTTCCCATTCGAATCGACTGATACCATTCTCCTCACTTTTTCCCTTGACAGTGAGGTAGCCTTTTTCTCCTTTAAGACGTACACGTACTGTTCTTAAGGGGTCAGTATTCAGAAAAGCCTGCACAATAGGGGTACTTCTGTGTGCTTGTGCTATGAAATCGGTATTTTTGACTAAGAATTTGCGTTCAATTTCTTTAAAAGCCATGTTTTTTTAATTTTTTGTAAAGATATAACTGACAAATAGACACTATTTAATTGTCAATGGTTAATTATTAATTATTAAAAAGTGACTAATAACTAAAAACTAACAACTAATAAGGCTCCCCTTTTCAGGATCGTTGGTAATGGTCAGGGACATAGGAATACGTTCCTTGAGTTCTTCTACATGGGAGATAATTCCCACGATACGATTATCCTTGAGCAGGTTAGCCATGGTCTCAAATACAATATTCACTGATTCCGTATCTTGGGTGCCGAAACCTTCGTCAATAAAGAAGAAATTCTTATCGGCACTTGCCTCACTTTGCACACTTTCGGCCAAAGCTAAGGCCAAACTTAAAGATACCTGAAAGGCCTGTCCTCCTGAGAGTGTTTTTACACTTCTGCTCTTTCCTTCATTGAGGTAGTCTATGATCTCGAACTCATTGTTTTCACCGATTTGCAGGCTCAATTGTCCTCGTGTCATTCTTTGGAAACGCTCATTGGCATGTTGGCAGAGCTGTTGGAGGTAGATGGAGGAGATGTACTGTACAAATCCCTGTCCTCGGAAGATATTTTCCAAGAGTTTGATATGTTCTTGGCGAGTGCTAAGGGCAGCTACCGACTTGAGCAGTTCCTTTTTGGTAACCAAAGCCTGGGTAATACGTTCCAGTTCGCTGGTGATTCTTATACATTGCTCGTGAAGCGCCTTTACTTCCTGCTGCTTGAGCGTGTATTGCCTTTCAATCTCGGCAAAGGCCTTAGGGTCAAAGGATACATGAGCAAATTTGGCTTCTAAGTCCTGAATTTGTCTTTGAAGTACCTCGTAGCGAATCTTGAAATCCTGTATCTTTTTCCTGTTCTCCTCTATAGCTATGGGGGAGCTGAGTATTTGGCTAACCTCCTCAAGGCTTATATGCTCTTGAGACAAGGTACTCTCTAAGGTATGTTCTATATCTGATAGTTCCTTTTCCCATTTTTCAAGTAGCTCACAGGTGCCTTTTAGTTGCGCTTCATATTGTGATAACAGTGGTAGTAGGCGGTTTCGTTCTTCGGTAAGGGAGGTATAGGCTTGTTCCGTTTGCTTATTGGAGCGGACAACTTCCTCATATTCTTTTTCAACCAGTGCGTGTGCTTTGCTTTGATAATCGGCAAAAGCATACTTTTTGAGACTTTCCTTTCGGCTGGCTATATGTCCCTCAAGAGTGGCGATTTCTTTATAGATATTTTCTAATCCTTTTTTGTACTTTTCTATTGTGTTTTGAAGGTCTTCTATTTCTTTGGTGCCCTTTTTGCGTATGCTTTCTTTATTTTCTATTTGTTGTTCCAAAGCTAAGGCCTCTTTACGCTTTTTATCAAAGGCAGTACGATCTTCTTTTGAAAATTCGCTCCAAATGAATTTGTCATGGTGTGCTGAGTGTTCCTGTTCTATTTGTTGGGCAATTTCCTTTTCTGATTGTAATTGTTTTTCGAAAAAATATTTTTTATCTACGGCCTTTTCTATTTGGAAGAGGTACTGTCGTAGTTGTTCTTGTTGGGCATCAAGCGCTTTTATCTCTTTTTGAGTAGAAGCAAGTTCGGTACTGACGTCTTCAAAATGGGCAACACTTGGATGTTCTAATGAGCCACAAAGAGGACAGGGACTTCCCTTGTGAAGTTCTTTTGTATAATGGGATAGTTGCCGCTGTAGTTCAAGTTGGTTACACTTTTGTTGAAGCGTGTCTTTCTTTTTCTCTATAGATTCCTTTTCAATGGTTATTTTTTCTTTGTAGTTGGGAACAAAACCCTCTTTAAAGAGTACAAAATGGCTGAGTTCGTCTATGATATTTTGTAATTGTGTGGTTGTTTCCTGAATTTTTTGCTGTTGTTTGTTTTGGTTTTCAGAAAATGATTGGTTTTTCTCATACCAATTACCGATCTCTAAGAGCAATTGGCTGTCTATACGTTGTTTTTTGAGAATTTCTATTTCATTTTCAATAGTGCTATTGAACTCTTTTTTGTCTCTGAGCTCCTTCTCTACTTCAGCTATTTTTTCAGAACCTTTTACAGTTCTTCTTTTTTCCTCTGCCAGCTTTTCTTGCAGTGGCAATATGGACAATATTTGTTGTAAATCGGCTTCTATTTGTTTTGTCTCAGGGAGTTTTTCATAGATCGTTTGCAGAGAATTTATATTCTCAGAGATGAAAGCTAATTTGTCTTGTACTTCTTTAAGTTTTTCGGTCTCCGTATCTCTTTTATAAATGTAAGATTGTAGTTCTTTTGTCAGGCGTACTTTATTATCTAATAAATTTTTGAATACTTTTTCTATTTTCTCATACGCATTGACTTTTTCCTCTAATTCGTCAAAAGAATACTTTTGAGAATGGAGTAGAGAAAACTCTTTTCTCTTACGCTCTAAAAGTTCAAAGTCTGATTTCAGACTTTTGAGGTGCTCATAGCTTGTCTTTAGCTGCTCGAATTCTGTTTCTAGGGACTTTTGTTTATCTTTTTCTTCCTTGAGTTTGTCCTTTTGTATCTGTATGGCCTCTTCATGGATTTCCTCATAACCCTTGAGTTCGCCCTCTTTGAAACTGAGTTTTTCGCTATTCTCCTTTTTAAGTTTGGCAATATTATCGGAAAGGTCAAACTTCTGTAGGTTGAAGATTTCCTTCATCATCTCGTTGCGATCCTTGGCACCGAGTTCTAAAAACTCCTTGAACTGCCCTTGCGGAATGATGATGGTACGCTTGAAGTTGTGGTAGCTCAACCCTATCAGTTCTTGAGGATTGGCTTGCTCCAAGGGGCGCCATTGGTTACCTTCTTTCTCATAAAACTGTACAGTAGGGGTTCTTACATCTTCGAATTTTTTGGAGTTGCGCTTGAACTCCCTGACCACTCGTAGCTGTCGGTTCTCAAAATTGAGAAACTCAAATTCTATATAGATATGGTTGGATTTGAGGTTCATCATATTGTACCCTCTTTTGTCGGCCTTGTTTAGGCGTTCGGTTTCTCCATATAAGGCATAGGTGATAGCCTCCAAGATAGAGGATTTTCCAGCACCTACCGCACCAAAGATGCCAAATAAGCCAGCACTGGTAAGGTGAGAAAAATCAATATGTTGTCTTTGCTGATAGGAATAGATTCCTTCAATGGTGAGGGATATGGGTAACATTAGTCTATAGGGGTATTGATGGCTTCGTTGAACAAATTTAGAATTTCCTGATTGGGGGCTATGCCGCCATTCTTGTATTTGAAATAGCTTTCAAATAAAGGAGTAATATTCTCAAAATTAATATCTTGCAGAGATAACTCAGCAGAGGGGTTATGTTCTGTATCCAGCAGTAACTTAGGGATTAGAAAGACGATGCCTTCATGGGTGTTGTATAGTCGCTTTCTATCCTCGGCTCTGAGGTATTCCTTGAGTTCAAGGGTTAGCTCCACCCAAGTATTGGGATTTTCTTTTAACCAAGAGGTTGCTGCTTCTATAGAGGCAAATTGCTTCCTTACTAAGGGTTTGCCTTGGGTAAGAGGTATTTTGCTAAGGTGTACGGCCTTATTCGGCTCGGCCTCTATGATAGCCACATATTTCTGCTCTCCAGCTTCGCTAAAACTGTAGCATAGGGGAGAGGAAGCATATACAATAGGCTTTTCTTCACTGCCAATATTCTTGAATCCGTGTAAGTGTCCTAAGGCCGTATATTGCATTTGGGGAGGAATAGCATTGGTGTAGATCATGTCTGCATTTCCAATACGGATAGGGCGCTCTCCTTCAGGTTCTTCCAAGAGTTCACCATTCTTAGGATTCATAAATAGATGAGCGGTGAGTATATTTACCCCCTTGGAATCACAATACTCCTGTGCAAGAGCTTGCCATTTGTCGGATAGGAATTGGTTGATAGCCAGTTGTTTGTCTCCTTCCAATTCTTCTCTTAGCCGAGGCTCGTTGGCATAAGCAGTATGGATAATTCGCAAGGGGTAGGGGAAGGAGGCAAGTTGTAGCTCTATAAAGCCCGCTGAGGAATGGGTAATTTTGAAATCTTGTGTTTCTATAGGGGTTACCAAAGCAAAAGGCTGACCTATAAGAAAAATACCACATTCGCGAGCTAAAGGATCAGGGGCATCGATGAGCTTTGGAGCATCGTGATTGCCAGAAATAGCTACCACAGGCCTGCGCCCACCGAGGGAGAGTTGCTTAACGGTCTTGTAGAATAGTTCTATGGCGTCGGTATTGGGGGTGAAGTTGTCAAAAAGGTCTCCTGCGATGATAACCACATCTACCTTTTGGGCATCGGCTATTTGTACAATCTCTCCCATTACAGCACGCTGCTCTTCTATACGGGAGAAGCGGTCTAATTTTTTTCCTAAGTGCCAGTCGGCAGTATGAAGTATTTTCATAGTCAAATTGGGTATAAGAATTTACAAAGAAGTATCTATAAAAAAATCCGTAAAATAAATATTTCACGGATTCTTATAAAAATAATATAAACTATAAAAACTACAATTTTCTAAAGTTTGATTAATCACCTAACACAGCAGGTTTCCCTTCTTTTGTTATGTAATTAATCTTTAAAGCATTGATCTCTCTCAACTGTTCTTTCAAGTCTCCGATGATCCCCATTTTAGTATGCTTATCAATCTTTAAGGAGGTGATAAATACATCTTTGTATCGCTCTTGTAGTCCTTCTTTGTATTTAAGGATAGGTGTACCTACCTGATCTACATCTACAAACACATCATTAATCTGAAGTTTTGCATTTTTACCAAACTTATCTTGATATCTTTGTAAAGGTTCTCCTGCATACACATAGATCACAGGGTCTTTTTTATCTAATTTTTGTACTTGATCTGCCGATGGAATATCATTGGCTACTTTTATTTCCCCATCTTTAGTTTGGGTAACTGTCATAAAAAAGAACAAAAGCATGAAGATAATATCAGGCAGAGAGGCGGTTGAGATAGGAGGTACCTCATCACTTTTTTTCTTGTTGAACTTTGCCATAATTCTAAATTATTTATCTTTTTTTACACTTGCTTCCACCAATTTTCTAGGAAATAGTTCTTGCAATTTTTCTAGTTTTGGTCTTAGTTCATTTTTTCTCTTTTCAGGAGTTTTTGCAGCGTTAAACTCTGCATCCATCTCTGCGTAAGTAACTTCATTGGGGAACAATCTTTTACGTTCTCTCTCACGTAACTCATTGTAGGCTGCTACTAGTTCATTTTGCACAGCAATATAAGTTTCGTAATTGGTTTCTCGGTCATTTTGTAAGGAGATAACCGCTTTATTAGGATTGTCTGATGAAGCTGGGTCATGCTTGCCTTGGCAATAGCTACAAGCCTCTTCGGCTTTTCCGCCTCCATTGTCTAAGAACTCAACCGCTTTTTGTCTAAGATTTTTGATGTCCAATATTTGGTCTTCTACTAAAAGCTGATTATTTTTATTAACTAATACGACGAACAAGTTGCGTTCGTTAATAGGAGGTTCTTGTTGTTCTTGTTTGGGAACTTTAGGCGGTAATTTTGCAGCTATTCCCGCATTGGATGTGATGTCGGTCGTTACAAGGAAGAATATAAGCAAAAGAAATGCTATATCTGCCATGGAGCCGGCATTTACTTCGGGTACTGAACGTCTTGCCATTTTTTAAGTTCTTTTGATAACTGAGAAAACTACAGACACTAACGAGATGAGTATAAGCAGATAGGTTGCCATAATACCAGCACTTATCCACTGGAAGTTACTGTCTGAACCAAACAATGCATAGGAAAGGGGATAGGATACTATGATCACTCCTAAGAAAGCTCCTGCATAGAGTAAGGTCTTTTTAATTGATTTGGGTGAGGATAATATGTTCTTGGAAGCAGAGAAAATAACAACTACTAATCCAATAACCAATAGCAAATAAGCTACGCCGAACATACCTATCATAGGGAAATTGTCAATGCTGTTCTTGGTCTCATCGGAACTAACCATAAGCCAACCGCAAAGAACAAGTCCTATAACGCCCAAAATAAGCGCTATTAATCTTGATATTTTGTGCATGGATAGAGATTTTAAGGGTTAGTAATTATTTTTTGTAAGCTACTAATAGGTCAACAAGTGAGATAGAAGCATCTTCCATATCATTTACAATGCTGTCTACTTTAGCTACGATATAGTTATAGAATACTTGAAGAATCATCGCAACGATAAGCCCGAATACGGTAGTAAGCAATGCTACTTGGATATCTCCAGCGATCAAAGATGCATCCAAACCACCAGCCAAGCTGATCTTTTCAAAGGCCTGAATCATACCAATTACCGTTCCCATGAACCCAAGCATCGGAGCAATCGAGATAAATAGGGAAATCCAAGATACGTTCTTTTCCAAAAGCCCCATCTGGACACCTCCATAAGAAACTACAGATTTTTCTACGATATCGATACCTTCATCTACACGATCAAGACCTTGGTAGAAAATAGAAGCCACAGGCCCTGCGGTGTTTCTACATACTTCCTTGGCAGCTTCTGTTCCACCATTCTTAAGAGCATCCTCTACATTTTCCAATAGTTTTTTGGTATTGGTAGTGGACATAGTCAAATAAATGATACGCTCAATGGCAACGGCAAGTCCAATGATAAGACACAAAAGGATAGGTGCCATGTAGGCAGGACCTCCCTTGATGAAGTATTCCTTGAAACTTTGATTCACACTTCTCTGAGTAGCTTCTTGTGCGAAAACAGAGCTAACATTTATGAAAAGCAACGCGGCTAAGGCTAATTTTGAATACATTTTTTTCATTTTTTCAATTTTTTAGGTGGATATTAAATTAATAAAATAAAGCAGAGAGGAAGGGATTCGAACCCTCGATACGCTTTTGGCGTATACACACTTTCCAGGCGTGCTCCTTCGACCACTCGGACACCTCTCTAAATAAGTATCATTTTACAAGCCGCTAAATTACAACAAAAAAATGATAGCTCAATATTTCTTAATAAAATTTTATGATATTTCTCCTTGTATCTCTGTTTCGTACTTGATTTTCAGTGTTTTGCTATCAAGGTTCTTTCCTAATAGATACATCAGTTTGGTAATAGCAGCTTCACTAGTGAGGTCTTTTCCGTTGATAACCCCTATGTTTTCAAAGTGAGAACCCGCTTCATACTTGTTAGGAAGCACAAATCCACGCATACATTGGGTAATATTAACTACAGTAACACCTCTTTTGATGGCCTGTTCTATGGTAGCTAAGAACCAATCTTCGGTAGGGGCATTTCCTGAACCGAAAGTCTCCATAACTACCCCCTTAAGCGAAGGGATACTAAGGATACCTTCTAATATAGGTTGGGTGATGTTGGGGAAAATCTTCAAGAAAGCTA
This sequence comes from Capnocytophaga sp. CM59, assembly GCF_000293175.1. Taxonomy (NCBI): domain Bacteria; kingdom Pseudomonadati; phylum Bacteroidota; class Flavobacteriia; order Flavobacteriales; family Flavobacteriaceae; genus Capnocytophaga; species Capnocytophaga sp. CM59. The sequence continues at coordinate 154,806 of NZ_ALNN01000015.1, read as the reverse complement.
CATGAGGATCAAATTGGGTAAAGACTTGCAAGGCCTCTTGAGATTTTCTTTGGTATAGGTATTCGTGATGTACCTTTAGGTGTACGCCACTTTCGGCTAATATATGATAGTTAGGCGAGTCAAAGGCCTGAAAATTCTCTGCATCTATCTTGGTTGTTCTATTGCCCCTATAGAGCTTGTATTCAAAATATAGGCATACTTCCTCTATGATAGGTTTGTTGTTTTCCTTGAGGCTGGCTAAGCGAATAGAGGTGATGAGGTTCTCTCTGGCATCGGTTCTGAGGTCACCTATAGGAAGCTGTGAACCTGTAAAGATCACAGGTTTGGCTAAGTTCTCTAGCATAAAGCTCAGTGCAGAGGCCGAATATCCCATAGTATCACTGCCATGAAGGACGACAAAGCCATCGTAATCATTGTAATTCTCTTTGATACTTTGGGCGATTCTTTCCCAGTGAGCAATGTTCATGTCCGACGAATCAATAGGAGGATCAAAAGAGACGTGGTTTATATCACTGTCTAGCTGAGAGAGTTCAGGTAAGCGCTCTTTGATTTTCTCAAAACGGAAAGGGCGTAACACACCTGTTTCATAATCCTTTACCATCCCGATGGTACCTCCTGTGTAGATGAGGAGAATTTTTGTTCTGTGAGTCATAATTTTAATTTATTAATGACAGGGTTGGCATACATTTCTAAGAATTTTTTGCGAGAAATGTTACCTTCCGAATTACTTCTATTCTCTAATCGTCTCTCAAATTGTCTAAGTTCTTTCTCGGTATATTTATCGGAAAATCTTTCTATGTCGTTAAGTAAATCATAGGCTATGTAGTTGCTGGCAAATAGCTTATACTGAGAATGGATTCTAGCGTCCATCAGCTCCACAAGGGCTTGTATCTGTCGGTTGGTGTGTTTCTCTTGCTCTGCAATAAGGTCTAGATCCTCATATAAAGGCTTTCCTACCGAGATATGTACGCAACCTTTCTGTCCTACTAAGCCTTGTACTATATTATTATAGTCCTCGTTTTCTTTTTTAATATATTCCACTCCATAATGTTGTGCCAAAAGAGCGGGAATCTTTAAGATATCAGTGGGGTCGAACTCGTATGAGATGGCCATGGGTACTATGTGCAGTTGTTTGAAATAGGTCATCAGAGGCATCTGCTTGGGACAATTCATGGAAAGCATCTTGATTACCCCCTGCTGGGTACGATCGTTTCCGTCCTTGGTGCGTCCTTCTCGTTGGGCAATCCACACGGAGCGGTTTTTCTCAATCACACAGCGAGCGATAAACTGAGATACCAATTGGGATTTCTGTAGTGTCTCCCTTGGGGATAAACCTCTGTGTATGATAAAGTTACGATTGAGCTTAGCAAAGGCCAAAAGGAAAGGAGTATTTACCAAATTGCTCCCCATGGCCGAGGCAGTCATCTTAAATCCTTTTTCATGTAGCAATACATTGAGAAAGGAGGTATCCAGTATGATATCTCTATGATTGGAAATAAATAAGTAGGACTGAGAAGGGTTGAGGTACTCAAAACCATCGTCAGAGAGCTGTGTAACGCTCTTACTAATGGCACTCTTGATGATAGGATACATGATCCTTGACTGAAAATCTCTTATTTTTTTGCACGAAAGCAATAACTTTATCTGCTCCTGTTCATTGAGCTTGGGAAAGCCAAATTGCAGTAGCTGATATATGGTCGGGTTATCCTTGATATAGTTCAATATTTCGGATACCTCACTATCATGAAAAGGGCGTATTTGAGAAAAATCTGTCAAAATGTAGCGGTTGAATATAACAGTGCAAAGTTACGCAAAATTTATCAGAAAAGAAACGATCAAGGCTTGAAAATTTCAATGGCATTAGCTGTCGTTTGATTAATAATCTCATTTTCAGATACTTTGTATAGCTCAGAAAGTTTCTTTATGATATAGGTAAGGTAGCTACTTTCATTGCGTTTGCCACGGAAAGGTACGGGAGCCAAGTAGGGGGCATCGGTCTCTAATACAATGTGTTCCAAAGCAATAGAACTAAGAAAGGTGTCTATTTTCCCATTCTTAAAGGTTACAACACCTCCTATACCCAATTTCAGTCCATAGGAAATAGCCTGTTCGGCCTGCTGTTGATTACCTGAAAAACAATGAAATATGCCAAATAATTGCTCATCTTTTTCCCCTTCAAGCACCTCGAAAACTTCCTCAAAGGCTTCTCGGCAATGGATCACAATAGGGAGCTTATAGCTCTTGGCTATGCGAATCTGTTGGCGAAAGGCTTCTTTTTGAGCTTCTAAAAAGGTACGGTCCCAGTAGAGGTCTATACCGATTTCACCAATAGCATAAAAAGTATTAGGGTGAGCATGCATCAGAGCGATTACATGGGCGAGTTCTTTATCCCAATCCGCTTTCACACTACAGGGGTGTAAACCGTTCATAAGATACATCTGCTTAGGGTATGCTTTTTGCAAGCGAAACATACGTTCGGTATAAGAGGAATCTATGGCAGGGAGGAAGAATTTTTCTACTCCGGCGTCCATTGCTCGCTGTATAACCTCCTTATAATCTGTATCAAACTGCTCTACATACAGATGGGTATGTGTGTCGATAATCATCTATAAAAACCATTTTTAAAGGGTTGCAAAGGTAGTTATTTTGAAAGAACAGGAGTGTTAAATTTGTTATAATCTAAATAAATGACATGGTTGTATGGAAAAAAAATTGTAAATTCGCAGTACTAAAATAAAGAGATATTAACATGAAAGAAGAAAAAAGTCTGCCCACCTTAGGGGAGTTTATCATTGAGAAACAGCGTGATTTTAAGTACTCCACAGGGGAATTATCACGACTTATTAGTTGTTTGCAAATTGCTTCCAAAATGGTCAATCGAGCCATTAACAAAGCAGGTATTGCCAATGTATTGGGTGCTGTAGGTAACCAAAATGTACAAGGGGAAGAACAACAGAAATTGGATGTTATTGCCAATGAGACCTTCATCAAGTCTCTTTCTCAGCGCGAGGTAGTTTGTGGTATTGCTTCAGAGGAAAACGATACTTTTATTGAAATCAAAAGCGGAGAAAACTCTGAGTTAAGCAAGTATGTGGTGCTAATAGATCCACTCGATGGCTCGTCCAATATTGATGTGAATGTCTCCGTAGGTACTATTTTCTCTATCTACCGACGCATCACCCCAGAAGGTACCCCAGTGCAGTTGGAGGATTTCTTACAAAAAGGAGTGAACCAAGTTGCCGCAGGGTATATCGTATATGGTTCTTCTACCATGCTTGTCTATACCACAGGTAAGGGGGTAAATGGCTTTACTCTAGACCCATCTTTGGGTAGTTACTACCTCTCTCACCCCGATATGAAATTCCCTGAAAAAGGAAAAATATATTCTATCAACGAGGGGAACTATATAAAATTCCCTCAGGGTGTGAAGGATTATATTAAGTTCTGTCAAGAAGAAAAGGATGATCGTCCTTATACCTCTCGCTACATAGGTTCTTTGGTATCGGATTTCCATAGAAATATGATCAAAGGAGGTATCTATATGTATCCTTCTACCTCTCAGTCTCCTAATGGAAAGCTACGCTTGCTCTATGAGTGCAATCCTATGGCATTCCTTACAGAACAAGCAGGAGGAAAGGCCTCCAACGGCTTCCAGCGTATCTTGGAATTAGAGCCTACCGAGCTACACCAGCGTACACCTTTCTTCTGTGGTAGCAGTTCCATGGTAGATACTATAGAGGAGTTCATGCGCAAGGCTAAATAATGAACGCATAATAGAAACACATTTGCTAAAAAGGGGGTAAGGCTGTAGGTCTTACCCCTTATTTTGTGTCCTTTCCTGAGAGAATTAGAACAAACTCACCTTTGGGGTTTTGGCTTTGAAAATGGGCTAAAAGTTCCGCCAAGGTGCCCCTGAGCGTCTGCTCATGTATTTTGGTAAGTTCCCTGCTGATACTCGCCTTACGCTCAGCCCCGAAGAATTGGGTAAACTCCTCAAGGGTCTTTATGAGCTTGTGAGGAGAGACATAGAAAATCATTGTTCGGGTCTCTTCCACAAGGTTTTTCAGTCGGGTTTGTCGTCCTTTTTTATCAGGAAGAAAGCCTTCGAAAACGAAACGATCATTGGGCAATCCACTATTGACCAAGGCGGGGACAAAGGCTGTAGCCCCAGGGAGCGTTTCCACAGGGATACCTTCGGCAATACAAGCTCTGGAGAGCAAAAATCCTGGATCGGCAATGGCAGGGGTACCTGCATCACTGATAAGGGCGAGCTGCTGGCCGTCCTTGAGCTTTCTAAGGATTCCCTCAAGGGCTTGGTGTTCGTTGAATTTATGGTGTGCAAGCATGGGAGTACTGATATGAAAGTGCTGGAGAAGCTTGCCACTGGTACGAGTATCTTCTGCCAAGATGAGATCAACCTGCTCAAGTACTTGCAAGGCTCTAAGGGTGATATCCTGCAAGTTACCAATAGGGGTAGGAATTAAGTAAAGTTTTCCCATTATCCAAAACGTTTAGAAACAATATAAAAGAACCGATCCTCGTATTCTTCCTTTCCTTGCCAATTATTGAAAGAAGGCTTCACTTTCTGAAGGATAAAAGCCCAGCATTCGTCAGGGGTATGTAGGTTATTAATCATGGCTATAGCCCTGTTATAGGCCTCTATATCTCCGTTGAAAAGATGGGTAACAAAGGCAATACGGTCATTCAGCCCTATCTGTAATTGCTGGGAAGCTATACGGTCATTGAGAGTTTTAGGGGTTTCACTCTGTGCTTTAGGAGAGGAGGTTTTCTCTTCAAAGATAATCTCTTTTTCAGGAGCTTGAGAGCGAATTTCATCCCATGTATTGGTAGGTGTATTCACTTGGGCTTGCTTGGGGGCTATCTTTTCCTCTTTTATAGCAGAGGGAGGGGGAGTGGAGGGAGGTGTATAGGTGTTTTTCTTAAGGGCTTCAGGGTGATTCTTCTCTAAGAAATTAAAAACCAAAGCTCTTTCGTAGAGTTTTTGTAATTCTTTGACTAAGAGTTCAGAATTATCCAAGAAAGCAGGATTGGTAAGTATTTTTTGAGCGATTTTTACCATATCCATCTGAATTTCTTCTTTCATAAAATAATGTTTTTTCTTGTGAAGCGTTCAAATATTTTTTGTATCTTTGTCCTATCGTTATAGCAGGAGCTTTCTAGAAGGCTTTTTCTCTCTAAAGAAAAGAGAACCAAATTCTTGTGCTTTGGTAGAGCGGCGATAGAACACTCCTGATGTGAAACGAGGGACAAAGATACGAATTTTACTCTAAAAATTAATTTTATCCAAGATAAAAGATGGACATTTTATAGGTTTGAAGGTGTTTTTATCTACAAAGACAAGGGTAGTATGAGCCTTGGAAAGGAGTTGTTGTTGCTCATTGAAGATTTCATACTCGAAAGTAATCTTGGAGGTAGGAGGTTCTTTTAGGGTGAGGGTAATGGAGAGGAGTTCGTCATAGAGGGCAGGTTTCTTGTAGTCAATATGTAGGGAGGCAACAGGTAGCATGATACCTTTCTCTTCCAGTTCCCTGTAGGAGATGCCTAAGCTGCGGAGCCACTCTACACGGGCAATTTCTAAATATTGTGGATATATACCATAATATATAACCCCCATTTGGTCTGTTTCCCCATAGCGGGTGCGTACTTGAAAAGTAAATGAATTGTTCATGTTTTCTTATTTTAAATAGTTGATTATTAATCAGATAATAATAATTTTCGGAAAAGGGCAAAAAAATTTTTTTATTCAAAAAAAAAGTTGCATTTTTGCCCAATGATTTTACCCCTCATTTTTAAAACGCAAATATATAAAATTTCTTATAACTAATGAATACCGATGTACGGAATATTTGGGAAAATTGTTTGTCCTTTATAAAGGATAACATATCCAAGGATGTATTTGATGTTTGGTTTAAGCCCATAGAGCCTGTGGAGCTGACCGATGATAATACCTTGGTGATTATGGTGCCTAGCATGTTCTTCATGGAATGGCTGGAGGATCATTATATCAACCTAATTTGGAGTGCCTTAACTAAGGAGTTAGGCTCTCGCCCTAAGCTCATCTATAATATTAAGATGGAGAACAATCCTAATAAGACTGAGCAGGCAACAGAGCAACTCCCAAGCTCCAACCGTAAGGCAACTAGTATGGAGGTATTGGGGTACAAACAAAAACCTCAACAAGCATATAACCCTTATATAGTACCAGGGCTGGTAGAGATAGAGGAAGTAAAAGTGGATTCTCAGTTGAATCCAAATAAGAACTTTGATACCTTTATTGAGGGAGAAAGTAACCGCTTGGCACGCTCAGCTGGTAAGGCCATTACTGAAAGACCTGGAGGTACTTCCTTCAATCCGCTGTTTATATTCGGAGGAGTAGGGCTTGGGAAAACCCACTTGGCTCATGCCATTGGCAATGAGATCCAAGAGAAGCATCCTAAAAAGAAAATTTTATATATTGAGGCTGAGGATTTTACCAAACAATATGCAGTAGCTGCAAAAAATAACAACCGTACCGACTTTATTCATTTTTACCAACAGATAGATGTTCTTATCATAGATAACGTACAGTTCTTTGCTTCCAAACAAGGAACTCAGGATGTTTTCTTCCAAATATTTAACCACTTACATCAGAATGGAAAGCAGCTGATCTTGACTTCTGATAAGGCACCTGTGGATATACAGGATGTGGAACAGCGCCTACTCTCTCGCTTTAAGTGGGGACTATCAGCAGAACTACAAGCCCCTGACTACCAGATGCGCAGACGTATCCTCAAGGCAATTCTCTACCGCGATGGAGTGGAAATGACCGATGAGATAGTGGATTATATAGCCCAGAATGTAAAGACCAATATCCGAGAATTGGAAGGGGTCAATACCTCCTTGGTAGCAGAAGCGCTCTTCAACAAGAAGGAAATTACCCTTGATTTGGCTAAGAAAGCAGTAGATAAGATTGTAAAGAATATCAAGAAGGAAGTAACTGTGGAGTATATCCAAGAGATTGTTTCAGAATACTTCCAGCTCACAGTAGAGGAATTGCAATCCAAGACTAGAAAGAGACATGTAGTGCAGGCACGCCAACTGGCTATGTTCTTTGCTAAAAAATATACTAAACTCTCTTTGGCCAACATAGGAAAACTCATAGGGAAGCGTGATCATGCCACAGTACTTCACGCCTGTAAGACGGTAGATAATCTTAATGAGACCGATAAGCAGTTTAGAAAGTTCTTCACTGATCTGACGACAAAGATAAATAACCGATAAATAAAAAAGCTATCCAAATCAAGGATAGCTTTTTTATTTTATTGAGTTAGGATTATTTAGCGGGAGGATATACCCAAGTACTTAATCCTTTGCCCTTTATCTCAGGCATATAACTTTCAGCTTGTGAGCGAGAACTGAAACTTTTGTAGGCAACTAAGTAATAACCTTTTTCGTTTTGTCCTACCATAGTGGCACTACTATATCCATCTCTTTTAAGTTGCTTGATGCGATTGCGAGCATTGGCTTCGGAACTGAAAGCTCCTGCAATCAAGAAAAAGTTTCCGCTAGAGGCCTTTGTACCTGTATCTCTAGTCGTGCTACTGCCACTGCTTGTATTGTTTGAAGTGCTTGCTGTATTTTGTTTTTCAGCTTCTTTGGCAGCCTTTTCAGCTTCTTTAGCAGCGAGAGCGGCTTGTTTTTCAGCCTCTTTAGCTGCAAGAGCAGCTTCTTTTTCAGCTCGTTTCTTCTCTTCGTTGCGTTTTTTTACCAAAGCAGGGTCTTTGGTAACTTGTATAGCAGTAGCTGTTAGCTGTACATCAGGGACATAGGTAGCTTTAGCTACTTCTTCATTGACAAGTTCCTCTACCTTGGCAGGATCAGCTTGTACTTCCACTACAGTAGGATTTTCTTGGTTATTGAGGAAGGAATAGATAGCAAACCCAATAGCTGAAAGGCCTACAATAGCCACTGCCGCATATTTTATAGGAAGTGGCATTTTGGGTTTAGGTTTGCCAGCTGCCGCTTCTTCAGGGGTCACACTGGGGTTTTCAACCAACCCAGGCTTGTTATTCTGGTCATTACCATATATAGGATTGGCGATCTCTACCCCTGTCTCATTCTTGTTGATTTCTTTAGCAGCCACATTGGACATGCCAAAAGAATCAGTAAGGTAGTTTTCTTTTGACAAAGAAGTGAAAATCACATTGTTATCAGTTCCTTTAGTGAATTTTCCTATATTGGCAAGTCTTATTTCCTTTCCTAGACTAAGATCTTGTTTCCAAGTGGTAACTACGGACTTGATATATCCTTGAGCCTCCTCATATGAGGAGCGCTCCACTTCAGAAATATGCTTGGCAAGCAATCCATCATTATAGGTAAGGCGAGCATTGAACGTCAATTCTTTTTGTGGAGGGGAAAAAGATTTGTCAGCGGCCAATTCTGCTGCTTTCCTGTTGGAAACGAAAGCTCCAAACTCAGGAATGATCACACACTGGTGCTTGAATAACAAATCCTCTATATAAGTATCTAAATTTTTCATATGTCAATATTATAAAGTCATAGATTTTTTCGGCACAAAAGTACACATTTTTCATTATACATAAAAGAAAAAAAGAGTACTTGTTAATAAAAAAAATGTTTTTCTACCAAATTTGGGTTTAATTAGTATTTTTTAAGGACTCAGGCGCTCTATTTTCCAATCATAATCTTCTTGTAGTGTATACCGGATACGGTCATGGAGTCGGTTAGGGCGTCCTTGCCAAAACTCTAAAGAGACAGGGCGTACGAGAAAACCTCCCCAATGAGCAGGCCGCTGTAGGGGCTTGCCTTCCATTTCTTGCTCTAGCGCAGAGAGTTGTTCCTGTAGGTACTCCCTTGAGGGTACCACTTGGCTCTGCTCAGATACTATAGAACCCAACTGGCTACCACGAGGACGTGATTGGAAATAACCATCGGAGAGATTGGCCGCGAGCTTCTCAGCGGTTCCTTTGATGATGATTTGTCGTTCCAATGCAGGCCAAAAGAAGGATAGACAGATATTTGGGTGGACTTCTATGGCTTTTCCTTTCTCACTATTATAATTGGTATAGAAGATAAAGCCCTCATCGGTAAATTTCTTAAGTAGTACCACTCGAGTTTTTGGGAAGCCGTCTAGTCCAATGGTGGCTACAGACATAGCATTAGGCTCTTGTACCGTACCTGATTGTTGTGCTTGTAGAAACCATTGTTGAAATTGTTCCATAGGATTCTCTCTGAGGTCTTTTTCCAAGAGTGCTCCTAAGGAATAGACAAGCCTTAAATCACTTAAATCTTTTTCCATAGTTATTTTTTTAATGTAGTTGGGTGCTTTAGTCCATTAAAGCTAATAATTTCACCTACCAAAGACCCTACCCTAAGGCTAGCCTTTATCTTGACGGGAATCTTATTTTGGTCATCACTAATCCATAGCGTGAGACTTTCTTGTTCTTTAAATACACGCCCATCTTGAACTAAGGGTCTGAAAATGAGTGTATTAATATCTCCTAGTGGTGTATTTACTTTTTCTCGTCCTAAGAACTTGAGTCGAAATCGGTATACTTCATCATCATCGAAAATCATATCCATGCTCACTTCATCATTCTTATTCAGGGAGTTCATCTTAGGATTATTACGCAGGTAGTATAGAGTAGAGATAACATCTTTTATATCAGGTTGTATAGGCATATTTTTCTCTTCATTATTCTCCAAATTCTTGATACGTAGGTTGTTAGTGTCAAAATTGAAAAAGAAATTCAGTTTCTTGGTATAGCCTCCCTCATATATATCACGATTAAAAAAGTAGGGTTTCCCTGTATTTTTGTCAAAATAGCTTTCATAAGTGTCATCAACCTTGAAAAATAATTTGGCTAATCCTGTGGTCTCTCCTTTCCCTAAAGCGTGATAGACTGTTTTACCCTCATATACCTTATTTTTCAATAGGAGAGAGGCATAGCTTGCATTGAAAACGCCATAACGCACACGAAACTTTAGATATTCCCCATCTTGAAAAGCACTGTCATTCTGTGAAAAACAAGGGGAAAATACTAAAAAAGAGGCAAGGAGCAAAAATTTTTTTATCATATAAATTTATTTAGTTCTAAAAGCGCAACAAATATAGTGTATTTTTTTAATGATGATACCCAATAAAACGCAAAATTATATGTATTCTCTTTATAGAATACTTTAATAATCTGATTTACAATGATTTATCATTCTATTTTTATCTGTAAAAATTTTCAAAAAGTCTATTTATAATCTTCGAGTACAAAAAGAATGCCATTTTTTGGATAAGTAATTTTTTTCTACAAAATTGGCAAATAGTGAAAAAAGATGTATTTTTGCAGAAAATTTAACCGATATGAACAAAATCTTATTTTTTATGATAGCATTCTCTCTTGTAAGTTGTGGAGGGAGAGATATTTATAATGATCTGAAACAACAGAACTTGCACGGAGAGATAAAGCAAGTGCGTATGACTTCTTATTCGGTAATTGAGAAATTTAACCAAGTGGAAAAGAAAGCCAGAACCTCCGAGCGAGAGAATACCCTTACGGTATTTAACAACAAGGGAAACCAAGTAGAAAAGACCTTTTTCTCTCCTACCGACAAGGCTATGCGTCACTATGAATATAGATATGATACCAAAGGGAATCGCGCTTTGGTCAATGAGTTTAAGGAAGGCGGCGCACTTAAAACAAGGTATATCTATACTCAGGATTCTGAGAGTAATGAAGTAGAAATTAATAGTTATAGTGGCCAAGGGGTGTTTCTTCAAAAAGAAATACGCTCTTACAATGACAAACAATTACTCCTTGAGGAAGAAACCTATAATAAAAAGGGAGAATTGGAACAAAAACAAATAAATGCTTACAATGACCAAGACCTATGTATAGAAACTAATATCTATGATGCTGAAGGCCAACTGAAATATAAGTATTCTTTTGTCTATGATGATAAGGGAAATATGGTAGAGCGGAAAAAATATGACAAAAATGGTAAGACTATTGCCAATCATACCTATGTATATACCCTTGATGATAAAAATAACTGGACAGAGCGTATAGAATACCTTAATGGTAAGGCAATTTATCTAACCGATAGGGAAATAACCTATGGAGAAGGCCCCAAAGAGCTAAGGGAACCAATCTCGGAGATGGATACAGCCCCAGAGAGTAATACGAATGCAGATAACATAGGTGTGAAGAATGATTGGACAGCCCAAGAGCTTAAAGGAAACATCAAGACGCTGAGAGTAAAGACTTACGATGCTAAAAATCGTAAGCAGAAGGACAATAAACAAAATACCTTATCTGTATTTACTCAAAAGGGATATCTTACTAAAATTGTGTATTATAACAAAGATAATATTTATTCCTATGAAAAGAAATTTACCTATAAATATGATGAGAAGGGTAACAGAACCGAAGGAAAGATGTATTTTAATGATGGAGATTATCTCTTAACAACTTATGATGACAAAGGAGTTATTACAGGAGGTCATCTGTATCAAAATAAAACACAATTTGAATTAAAAGTGGTTTATAATGACGACGGAGATCTGATAGAATATTACTTACAAGACACAGAAATCTTTTACAAGTATGATAAAAATCATAATTTGGTAGAGGAGAATCATAAAAAAGGTAAAGAAAACTGGGATATACTTTATAGCAGAGCCAAAAATGGTAACGTAACAGAAGAACAAATATATCGCAAGGGTATTTTAGATGAAAAATATACATTCGTCTATACCTTCGACGAAAAAGGAAACTGGGTAGAACGAACACAATATATAAATAGAAACCCTGTAGAGATAACAGAACGGGTGATAGAGTATTATTAGAGAAAAAGATAAAAAACAAGATGAAAGTAACGGATCATATAGCAAAAGCTAAAGGGAAAACATTATTTTCCTTTGAAATAGTCCCGCCTAAGAAGGGAAATAATATAGAGGAACTGTACAAGAATATAGAGCCTCTCTTGGAGTTTAAGCCTCCTTTTATTGATGTAACAACTTCCCGTGAAGAGTATCTCTACAAAGAACATCCCAATGGATTGTTGGAGAAAAAACTCATTCGTATGCGCCCTGGTACAGTGGGTATCTGCTCGGCTATACAACATAAGTATAATATAGATACAGTACCTCATGTACTCTGTGGAGGTTTTACCAAGGAAGAAACAGAAGATCTGCTAGTGGATTGTTTCTATTTGGGAATAGACAACATCATGGCACTCAGGGGCGATGCTATGAAGGAGGAGAGGTATTTTCGTCCTACCAAAAATGGGAATGTATATGCCCTTGACCTTGTAAAACAAATCGATAATTTGCGCAAAGGAGTCTATCTACATGATACTTTGGAAACCAATATAGGTATGGATTTCTGTATAGGAGTGGCTGGCTATCCTGAAAAGCATATAGAAGCCCCTTCCAAAACATTTGATTTGGAAAAACTCAAAGAAAAAGTGGATAATGGAGCCGACTATGTAGTTACTCAGATGTTCTTTGACAACAAAAAGTATTTTGAGTTTGTAGCTAAGGCACGCGAAATGGGAATCCATGTACCTATTATTCCAGGGATTAAACCAGTTAGTGTCAAAAAGCATCTCAATATACTCCCTCAGGCTTTTTTCTTAGACTTTCCAGAGGAGTTGGTTAAGGAAATAGAAAAGTGTAAGAACAATGAGGCCGTTAAGCAGGTCGGGATAGAGTGGGCGATTGCCCAAAGTATAGAGCTGAAGAAGGCAGGCGTACCTTCGCTCCATTACTATTCCATGGGGAAATCCGAGAATATTATTCAAATCATTTCGCAAGTTTTTTAAACAGAAGAGATTGAATTAAAATTAAAAAAAATTTAGAATATCATTTGTTTATAAAAAATAAAATCTTTATCTTTGCCCTCAAAAAAGAAAGAATATGCCAAGAATTGTAGAAAAATACCTAGAGTATATTGTGGCGATAGTTATCGGCCTGATTACCAGAAACATATGGGTCGGTATAGCTGTTCTATGTTTGGGATTATTACTCCGCCTAACTTTATTTAAGAGAAGCAGAAGCAATCAAGTAAATCTAAGACAAGCAGGTGCTATAGAAGGAGGATACAATCCTTCGGACTTTGAGTTGAACTTGCTTGCACTCTGTGCCTTAGTGATCAAGGCAGATGGTACAGGACCTACTCAAAAGGAGTTGGACTATGTACGTTATAAGTTTGTCTCTCTCTACGGAAAGGACAAGGCAAACGATATATTTCGTACTTTCAACCAAATCAAACAGAATGAGGTGCCGATCACTCGTATCTGCTTATATATGCGTGCTCGCACCAACTATGAGGCACGTCTTTCTATTATACACTTCTTGTTTGATATTGCTAGCCTTGATGGCCGTATCAAGGAGGCAGAACTTGCTTTGATAGAGCGTATTAATAAAAATCTTAATATAGATCAGTCCGATTTTGAGAGTGTCAAGGCGATGTTCCGCCAAGAAAAAGACGATGATTACACCATCCTTGGGGTAAGTAAAGATGCTTCTGAAGCTGAAATTAAAAAGGCTTATCGCGATATGGTTAAGAAATATCACCCAGACCGTATTGACACCAATGATGTGGCGATCCGTAAAGGAGCTGAAGAGAAATTCAAACGTATACAAGAGGCTTATGAAAGCATTCAAAAACAAAGAGGGTTCTAAACCCTCTTTATTTTATCTTAAGCAAATCCTTAGGATACTGTTTTGTATGGGTGTTTTCCTATTGTTACACCTCTATGTAGTAGAGGTATATTACAATAGGTTATTGTTTTTCTCCTTGGAATCATTCTATATCTTCCATTCTTTGTGTGCTATAGGGGTATGTGGCTTGCTATTACTCCCTATAGGAGGGAATATGTATATAGGCTATCGCTTTATAGTGCTCACCTTTTTGCAGATGCTGGCTTGCTTAGCATTCCTGCTTCCTCCACTGCTTTCCCAGCCCAAGGTAGGGGAGTGGGAGATCCTCTCTTTTATGTTTGCTTTCTTTGTAGCACTTTTCTGGGAAGTATATTTTGCTATTTTGCTACTTAGACGAGAAGAAAAGTAAAAAAAAAAATTTCTATAATAAAAAAAGTTTTTATACCTTTGCAAAGTGATTTAAAATTCGTAAATTTGCACTCTAGAAAAGTATAAATAAGCATACTAAATTCATTCTTGATAATGAAAAAAATAGATAAAAAAACGTATTTACAATGGTACGAAGAAATGCTCTTTTGGAGAAAGTTTGAAGACAAATTGGCTTCTGCTTATATCCAACAAAAAGTAAGAGGATTTTTACATTTGTACAATGGACAAGAGGCAATTGTGGCAGGTTGTATGCACGTAATTGACCCTAAGAAAGACAAAATGATTACTGCCTATCGTAATCACGTGCATCCTATCGCTTTAGGGGTAGATCCACGTAGAATTATGGCAGAGCTTTTTGGAAAAGGAACAGGAACTTCACATGGATTGGGAGGTTCCATGCACATTTTCTCAAAAGAACATAACTTCTTCGGAGGTCATGGAATTGTAGGAGGACAAATCGCCCTAGGTGCTGGCTTGGCTTTTGCTGAGAAGTACAATGAGACAGGGGGAGTTGTCCTTACTTTTATGGGAGATGGAGCTACGCGTCAGGGAACCCTTCATGAGACTTTTAACATGGCTATGAACTGGAAACTTCCAGTGATATTCATCTGTGAGAATAACCACTATGCTATGGGTACTTCTGTGGAGAGAACCGCTAACCATCCTGATATTTGGAAATTAGGTTTAGGTTATGAAATGCCTTGTGAACCTGTAGATGGTATGAACCCTGTTTCAGTAGCTGAAAAGGTATACGAAGCTGTAGAACGCGCTCGTCGTGGAGAAGGCCCAACTTTCTTGGATATTCGTACCTATCGTTACAGAGGACACTCTATGTCTGATGCTCAACATTATCGTACTAAAGAGGAAGTGGAAGAATATAAGAAGATAGACCCTATCACTCAAGTTCTTGACGTAATCAAAGAAAAGAAATATGCTACTGATGCTGAAATAGAAGCCATAGACGAACGCGTAAAGAACTTGGTAGCAGAGTGCGAAAAATTCGCTAATGAATCTCCATTCCCTGAAAAGAATGTAATGTATGATGTAGTATACGAACAAGAAAATTATCCTTTTTTACCTCATAAATTATAAAACAAAATGGCAGAAATAGTAAATATGCCGCGATTAAGCGACACCATGGAAGAAGGAGTCGTAGCAAAATGGCTCAAAAAAGTAGGAGACACTGTAAAGGAAGGTGATATTCTCGCTGAGATAGAAACCGACAAGGCGACTATGGAATTTGAATCTTTCTATTCAGGTACCTTATTATACATTGGTCTAAAAGAAGGAGAAACCGCTCCCGTGGATACCCTTTTGGCTATCATTGGTGAGAAAGGTGAAGATATTTCAGCACTTATAGGTGGTGGTGCAGCTGCTGCGCCTGCCGCTGCTGCTCCAGCTGCTGCTGAGACACCTGCCGCTGCTGCTACAAGTGCACCCGCTGCTGCTATGCCTGAAGGCGTACAGATCGTTACCATGCCACGCCTAAGTGATACTATGACCGAGGGGACTGTAGCCTCTTGGCTTAAGAAAGTAGGTGATACAGTAAAAGAAGGAGATATCTTAGCCGAAATAGAAACAGATAAAGCCACAATGGAGTTTGAATCATTCTATGCTGGTACTTTATTGTATATAGGTATCAAAGAAGGGGAATCAGCTCCAATTGACTCATTATTGGCTATTATAGGCCCTGCAGGTACCGATGTAAATGCTGTACTTGCCGCTGCTAAAGGTGGTAGTGCCCCTGCAACCGCTGCTGCTCCTGCTAAGGCAGAAGCTCCTGCGGCTGCTGCCCCTGCTGCTCCAGCTGCAACCACTACCGACGGACGTGTATTTGCTTCTCCTTTGGCTAAGAAAATAGCTCAGGATAAGGGTATCAACCTATCTGAAGTAAAAGGAAGTGGAGAAAATGGCCGTATCGTACGCAAAGATGTAGAAGGATTCACTCCATCAGCTAAGCCTGCTGCCGCTGCCTCTACTGAGAAAGCTGCTGCTCCTGTAGCTTATGTTCCTGTAGGAGAAGAAGTTACTGAAGAAGTGAAGAACTCACAAATGCGTAAGACAATCGCTAAGCGCCTTTCTGAATCTAAGTTTACAGCACCTCACTATTACCTTACCATTGAGGTAGATATGGAAAATGCGATGGCCTCACGTAGCCAAATCAATAACTTGCCAGATACTAAGGTGTCTTTCAACGATATGGTAGTGAAGGCTTGTGCTATGGCTCTTAGAAAACATCCACAAGTGAATACTTCTTGGAAAGGAGATGTTACTGTGTATAACAAGCATGTACATATAGGAGTAGCTGTGGCTATTGAGGACGGATTGGTAGTACCTGTACTTAAGTTCGCTGACAACTTGAGTCTCTCTCAGATAGGTGTATTAGTGAAAGATTTGGCTGGAAAAGCACGTAACAAGAAGCTAACACCTGCTGAAATGGACGGAAGCACCTTTACAGTTTCTAATTTGGGTATGTTCGGAGTAGAACAATTTACTTCTATCATTAACCAACCTAACTCTGCTATTCTTTCTGTAG
The DNA here is from genome assembly GCF_000293175.1 of Capnocytophaga sp. CM59. Taxonomy (NCBI): domain Bacteria; kingdom Pseudomonadati; phylum Bacteroidota; class Flavobacteriia; order Flavobacteriales; family Flavobacteriaceae; genus Capnocytophaga; species Capnocytophaga sp. CM59. The sequence continues at coordinate 138,163 of NZ_ALNN01000015.1, read as the reverse complement.
GGGCTATCGTAGAGAAACCTGTTGTAAAGGATGGACAGATTGTAGTGGGACACACTATGAAGCTTTGCCTTGCTTGCGATCACCGTACTATAGATGGGGCTACAGGTGCACAATTCTTGCAAACCTTGAAGGCTTACATAGAAAACCCTGTTACTATGTTGGCATAGTATGAACCGTATGTAACGCAATTATATATATTTATTGAGAAAGAGGCATAATCCCACATGCCTCTTTTCTTTTACTATGCAATAAATTTGTTTAATACGAAAAAATATCGTAATATTGTACTCTTTATAAGGAATAAATTATGTATGCTATATGTCATTTGAGTATAGTACCGATGCGAGATGAAGCCTCTCATAAGAGCGAACAGATTTCTCAGTTATTATACGGAGAATTGTGCTTTATAATGAAAGAAGAAGACGGCTGGTGTTATGTACGTACTGATTTTGATAACTATGAAGGTTGGATAGATGCCAAACAATTATCTCCCATAAGCGAAGCTACTTACCAGGAAACCAAGAAAGTGCTCCCTCGTTATGCTTCAGATATGGTGGATTATGTGCAGATTAGTGATAAAGAATATGATCTCTTACCCATTTGTATAGGGGCTACCGTGAGCAATGCCCCCTTTATGGGACATCTCTTCTCTGGAGAAGTGCAGAGAAAGGTGTTGCGTAAGAATGTAGTAGAGATAGCGCTGAGATACCTCAATACGCCTTATTCATGGGGCGGGAAATCTCCTTTTGGAATTGATAGTCCAGCATTGGTACAAATGGTCTATAAGCTTATGGGAATCACTCTTCCTCGAGAGGTGGTTTCCCAGTATGAAATTATTGAAAGTGGTGATGTGGCTACTTTGGAAGATGCCGAAGTAGGGGACTTGCTTTTCTTTAATGATAACATGGGGCGTATCATTCATGTGGGACTTCTGATCCAATCGGGCTATATCATTCATGCTTATGGGAAGGTACGTGTAGATCGTATTACCCCAGAGGGAATTTTTGACGAAGATATTCAAGAAATCACACATAATCTCTATGCTATCAAGCGAATTTTGGATGATGATGAGAAAAAAATAAGGTAAAATGACCATAAAATTACTCGTAGTAGGAAAAACAGATGTGTCCCTTTTAGAAAAAATAATTGAAGACTATAAGAAAAGAATACGATTTTATATAAAATTTGAAATAGAGACGATTCCTGATTTGAAAAACACCAAAAACATCTCACAAGAAGAACAAAAAAACAAAGAAGGTGTCTTGCTGCTTAAGCAAATAGCAGACAATGACTTCTTAGTGCTTTTGGATGAGCGAGGAAAGGAATATACCTCTGTAGAGTTTTCTGCGCAGTTACAGAAAATTATGAATACGGGGGTTAAGCAGTGTGTCTTTGTCATAGGAGGGCCTTATGGTTTTTCTCAACAGGTGTATCAGAGAGCTAACAATATGTGTTCGCTCTCTAGGATGACATTCTCTCACCAGATAGTACGCTTATTTTTTGTAGAACAACTCTATAGGGCTTTTACTATTCTTAATAACGAACCTTATCATCACCAATAAATGTATAGCAAAGAGGAAGCAGCTAAGCTCAGACAAGATTTTTGGGTGTCTTTTGGGAAATCTTTCCCTCATAAGTGGATTTTGTATAGGACGAAGGTGAAACCTATCCAATTCAAATTCTATTTTGATAATAAAAAGGCGATGGTATGTATGGATATAGAGGGAGATCAGCAGGAAATAGAAAAATATTACAATAAATTCCTATCCTTAAAATCCATATTGGCAGAGTTCCTACCTGAAATTCTATTTGAAGAGCACTATTACTTGGAGAATGGTAAGGAAATAGCACGTATTTGGGTAGAGAAGCAAGGGGTATGTATCTATAATAAGGATACTTGGCAACAAGCTATGGTGTTCTTAAATGAAAAGATGCAACAAGTAGAATGTTTTTGGCAAGAGTATGAGGACTTTTTCATGGACGATTTTTAACCTTAATAGGGGTTATATTTTAAGAAAAACAATTTTTTCAAGTCAAGAAAAATAATTACTTTTGCAAAAATTTAAAATGAATGTTACTCATAGGAATAACAGGAGGAACGGGCTGTGGTAAGACAACAGTAGTCAATCAGATTGTCCAAGAAATACCACCAGGAGAGGTGAGTGTCATCTCACAAGATGCTTATTATAGGGATTTGTCACACCTTACTTTTGAAGAGAGAACCAAGGTGAACTTTGATCACCCTAAGTCCTTGGATTTTGATTTGCTCAGGGAGCATCTCTCCCTGCTTAAGCAAGGAAAAACAATTATGCAACCCACTTATTCCTTTGTAGAACACAACAGAATGCCACAGGTGATACCTATAGCTCCTTGTAAGGTGATTATAGTGGAGGGAATTTTAATATTTTCTCATCCAGATCTGAGAGATTTGTTTGATATTAAGATATTTGTACATGCCGATTCCGATGAGCGTCTTATTCGCCGTATCAAAAGAGATACCACCGAGCGCGGAAGGGATATACAGGAGGTGCTCAACCGATACCAGACTACTCTTAAACCAATGCACCAGCAGTTTATAGAGCCCACCAAGGAATATGCCGATATCATTATTCCCAATAACCGACATAACAAGGTAGCTATTGATATTGTCAAGACCATTGTCCATAACAGAATCCAATAATAATGATAGATCTTCAGGCCTATATCAAGAAATATGCTTACTTCATTGGCATCGCTGCTTTTGGAATATGGATGCTTTTCTTTGACTCCAATTCTTTGCTTTCCCAAAGAAAGCTGAATAAGGAAATAGAATCCCTTAAGCGTCAAAAGGAGTTTCTCCAAAAGGAAATAGCCAAAGACAGGGAGGCCATCAAGGAAATTAATACCCCTGAAGGTAGAGAGAAATTTGGACGTGAGCACTATTATTTTAAGAGAGAAAACGAAGATATTTTTATCATAGAATATGATACTATAAAATAAATACAATACTGTAAAAATAATTATTATACCTAAAAATATAGAACATATGTATGAAAATGAAGGAGAAAACAATGAGATTTTCTCAAAAGCTCTAAGAGCAGGTAGGCGAACTTATTTCTTTGATATACGCGGCACCAAGGCCGGTGATTATTATTTGACGATAACAGAGAGCAAAAAGTTCACACATGATGATGGTTCATCCCATTATCAGAAACATAAGATTTATCTTTACAAGGAAGATTTTAATGCCTTTAGAGAAATCTTGGACGAGATGACTTCTTATGTTTTTGAAGAAAAGGGAGAGGAAGTAATCTCTGAAAAACATCAGAAGGATTTCAAGAAAACATTCTCTTCTCATAAGGAACAAGAGGCGTCATCATCATTCACTATTGATGACTTTGAAGATATTAAATAGTGATATTTAATTCAAAATGGTTAGAGGCTATCCCCGCGGGATAGCCTCTAACTTTATCTAAAAGGGGAAGAGAATAGGCAGTACCAAAATCATTACAATTCCCATAAGTATCTGTAAGGGAAGCCCTACTTTTACATAATCCATGAAGGTATAACGCCCTGCCGACATCACCAAGGCATTGGGAGGTGTAGAGAAAGGGGAGGCAAAGCACATACTAGCACCTACCGATACGGCAATGAGCAAGGGCAATGGATTGATTCCCATACTAGTGGCTGCACTCATAGCTATAGGGGCAATCAGAATAGCTGTAGCGGTATTACTGATGAACATGGTAAGTAGCGAAGTGGTAAAGTAGATACTTGCCAAAAGAATATAAGGACTATAGCCGCCCAGCTTGCCTACAAGCATCTCGGATACCCATGCCGAAGCCCCCGTTTTCTCTAAGGCTAAGGCCATAGGGAGCATAGCGGCAATCAGGACAACACTTTCCCAATTGATAGTCTTATAAGCAGCCTCCACATTGGGCAGTGCTCCAGAGAAGACCATGAGCAAGGAGGCTACCAAAACAGCTGTTACAGGCTGTATAGGAATAAAATCAAACATCATACTCACTACCATAAGTAGCATAATGATCCCCGCTATAGGTGCTTTATACGTTAGGGTTACCTTGGAGGCCTCCTTCAGGGGTTGTCCCAATACAATCAGGTGTCTATGTTGGTCATTGAGCCTTGCGATGTCCTTCCAAGAACCCTGTACCAAGAGTATATCTCCCGAATGAATACGTTGGTCTTTCAGGTTTTTCAGGATATAGGTTTCATTGCGCTGCATACCCAAGATATTGAGAGAGAATTGTTCCCTGAACTTTGATTTCTTGATAGGCAGATTCACCAGGCGTGAAGTGGAGGTGATCAGCACCTCGGCAATCCCATGCTTTTGGGAGTTCATTAGCTCTTCTTGAGAGGTAAATTTGTCTTCTATCAGGCTCAAGGACTTCTCCCAAGCCATGGCCTCTATCTTGCGAATATCTCCTTGTACAAAGAGGATATCTCCTTCATGGAGAATTGTATTGGCTTGTGCCAATTCGCGATTAGGATTTTGAAAAATAGAGCTGTTAAGGCTTGGTTTGCGCAAGATTTCGGTTACATGTACTTCATATTTGTCCGCTATATGGCTTTCCAAGAGGGTTTTTCCTATAAAAGGAGCATTTTTTCCTACCATCACCAAGTGGATATCTTTGGAGAGTTGGTATTCGTCCATAAGGTCAGAAAGAGATTTGCCGTCTTTCTTGCTTTCTTGATGAGGGTCAGTCTTGTTTAGAAAGCGTTTGCTTACAGGAATAAGGTATAACAGTCCCACAGCAAGTGCTACCAGTCCCACAGGGGTAAAGGAGAAGAAGGTCAGGGAAGGGAAACCATGCTTTATTAGTTCTTCATTAATAATAAGGTTGGGAGGTGTCCCGATAAGGGTCATCATTCCCCCTAAGCTACTGGCAAAAGCTAGCGGCATGAGTAGGCGAGAAGAGTTGATATTCGCACTCATGGCCATACTCACTACAATGGGAAGCATCAGAGCAACCGTTCCTGTATTGCTCACAAAGGCACCAATGAAGGAGGTGGCCAATATAACTAGCACAAAGAGCTTCAGCTCACTCTTGCCAGCGAGCTTCAGTAGCTTGTTGCTAATCATTTTAGCCAAACCTGTTTGGAAGATAGCCCCTCCCACTACGAAAAGCCCTATCATCATCACCACTACCGAATTAGAAAAGCCCGATAAGGCTTCCTCTGGCGATAGGATACCAAAGAGTACCAGTAGGAGCAGGGAGGAAAGCGCTACCAAGTCCGAACGGATCTTTCCCATCATAAAGAAGGCGGAGGCAATCACAAGGATAGCCAAGGTAATGTACATAGTCATAAGCAAGGGATTAGGTTAGATAAGCGCTTGCATCTCCTCTATAAAGCGATGTGCTAGCGCATCGGCTTCTTTTTGGCTTTTTGCCTCAGTATAGATACGGATAATGGGTTCTGTATTGGATTTTCTCAAGTGTACCCAGCTATCGGCAAAATCTATTTTAAGACCATCAATAGTGGTGGTCTGTTCATGAGCATATTTCTGTTCCATTGCCTTGAGGATTTGGTCAGGATTGATTTGCTCTGTCAGTTGTATCTTGTTCTTACTCATAAAGTAAGCAGGATAACTCTCTCTGAGTTGCTGTACACTGCCTTCTCTCTCTGCCAAAAGGGATAGGAATAAAGCAACTCCTACCAAGGCATCTCGCCCATAGTGTAGCTCAGGGTAAATAATTCCTCCATTGCCTTCACCGCCGATAATAGCTTCTACGCGTTTCATCTCGGTAACGACATTCACTTCTCCTACTGCTGCTGCTGAGTAGCTAACGCCATGCTTTTGAGCAATATCGCGCAAGGCACGAGAGGAAGAAAGGTTGGAGACAACGTTGCCCTTAGCTTTGCCTAATACATAATCAGCACAAGCCACTAAGGTATATTCTTCACCAAACATCTCTCCTTTGTCAGTAATAAAGGCCAAGCGGTCTACATCAGGATCTACCACAATACCGAAATCAGCTTTTTCTTCTACGACTCTTTTGCAAATATCACCCAAATGTTCCTTTAGTGGTTCGGGGTTGTGTGGGAAGTGTCCATTAGGCTCACAATAGAGTTTGACAACCTCTACACCCAATCGTTCCAAGAGTCTCGGGATAGCTATCCCCCCAGTGGAGTTGACTGCATCTACTACTACTCGGAATTTCTTTTTCTGGATAGCTTCAGGAGTAACTAAAGGGAGGGCAAGTACCTTTTCTATATGAAGGTCAATATACTGGTCATCATGGGTGAGCTTACCTAAGTGATCTACTGTAGCAAAGGAAAAATCATTCTCTTGAGCGATTTTCAAAATAGCCTTACCATCTTGGTCAGAGACAAATTCTCCTTTGTTATTGAGGAGTTTTAAGGCATTCCATTCCTTAGGGTTATGGCTGGCGGTAAGGATAATGCCTCCGTCGGCCTTTTCCATAGGAACAGCTACTTCCACGGTAGGGGTAGTACTAAGGCCTATATTAACTACATCAATCCCTAAGCCAATAAGAGTGTATTGCACTAAATTTTGGATCATCTCGCCAGAGATGCGAGCATCCCGCCCGATGACTACTTTGACGTGTTCTTTGCCACTTTGTCCTTTGAGCCAATAGCCATAAGCAGCGGCAAACTTGACCGCATCAATAGGGGTAAGGTTCTCATCTACCTTGCCTCCTATGGTACCACGAATACCTGAAATAGATTTGATTAATGACATATATCTTTGTATTTATTTTGTTATTTTAGATTGATATCTTTTAGATAAGCTATCTATATATTTTTCTTGTTGCTTATATATTTGAGTATCTGTATCTTTGGTTATCAGATAAGTTTTTCCTTTGCTCCATTTCCCATTGGTTAGTAGAAAAGTTTCTTCATAGTATGGGTAAGTAGGATTGTAAGAACTATCCAAGTAAGGGGTATAATCTAAATAGTAGGGGTTAGTCAGAAAGACAACAGCGCAAAAGTGCTTTTTGATTTCTTCGAGGGATAGGGACTCGATTCTATTCTCTAAAGCCTTGATATATCCTTCTTTCTGAAGTTCTTTCTCCCAAGCAAGATGGGTGTCAAAGGCAGATGTTCGTGGAATTAAGATGACATTTGCCATCCCTAATTGCTGAATTTGACTCCAACAGCCATAATCAGGAATTTGATAATATCCTTCTCTCCACGAGAAATGATCACATTTTAGGAGTTGATACAAATTCTCCTCTACCTCTGGAGTAAGGGTGGTTCTGGGAAAGGGGTTTTCTATTTCATCTAAGACATTTACATATCGGTATCGGTAAGTGTCTTCATTCCAGTATATTAGAAATCCTGACTTCTCAGGTAGTATCAGATTGATAATATCTTTTCCATTTCTCCTGCCTTTTTCTATATAGCATTCAATTCCTTCTGGTTGCTCATAGATGACAGAGTGATTATGCTCTTTATAACTATCTAACTGATAGATGATAAAAGGATCTTCTACCTTGGTCTCATAGCTGTGGAAGATTGCTAAAAAGGGGGTATTGTCAGGGTATGTTATGTCTCCTACTCCCTTGTAATCAATCATAAGAGCGACATCTTGCTGACCGTCAGTATTAAAATCTCCATAACAAATGATGGGACACCCTCTTTCTTGATGAATTTGGTAATATTCCCAAAATTCTTTAGAAAACCGTTTTTCTATGTCAATAGGAGTAAAAGTATCTTGGTTGGCTTCTATATAAGAGGCAATATTTTTAGGAATTTTACACAGAGATTGGAGGGTATCTTCTACAGGGGGAGGAACTGTCTCCTTTGATAATTGGGGTGGTGCTTGTTTTCTGGGACAAGCGATTAAGAGTAATAGAAATGGGAAAAATAAAAATTTTTTCATAGGTTTATTTTTATGGAAAAAATTACTAAAATCCTTTGGATTTCTTTAGATGGTAGTAAATAAAAGTGAATATCCCATAGAATATAAGAAAAATGGGATAAGTGAAAGCTATAAGAAAAACATATCCTTGATCACTTGGACGACCTAAAACCCAGTCAATAAAAGGGATTGCAGCAAAAAGTCCTACATAGAAAAGCATGGGAGCTAAGAATACACCTAACCATAAGCCCCATTTGCTTTTTTTTCTGATAGTATAAATGTGCAGCCCTGCGGCAACTAAAAAGAGAATAGCTCCAAAGCCTAAAGGATTTATTGTAAGGACGATACGACCAAACCAAGAAGGTTTAGGAGAAAATCGCCAATAGTAGTTACCATAGGTAATATCCTTGATCTTTCCCTTAAAAAGTTGGTCACTTACTGTATATTCCTCTTTTTCCATAGAGGATTGCTCAAATTCTAATTCCTTTGGAAAGTGGATTTCAATCTCTATCTCAGGGAAAGTTTTCCAAAATTTGGAAGGATATAAATTGTATTCAAACCGGTAAGGGGGAAGAAACCCATAACGGAAAGTAGTAGGGAAAGCACTATAGCTAACCTCTATCACATTCTCTCCTGTCTTAAGAGGCGCTGTAAAGTAGATAAGATCTGAGGGGGTTACCTCTTCTTCTTCTTTTCCATCATAGGAAATATAGTACTTAGTATAAGTATTGTATCGGGTAGGAGTACCATCAGAATATTGTAGGGTGTCAATGATTTCTTCTTTTCTCAGAAAAGGATAGTCCTGTTCTTGGTCAATAGAGTTTGAGGAGATAGCTTGTCCATTTACAAAAACTTGCTGGTCATTCAGATAGTTGGAAGCCATAAAGAGCAGTGGCATAGACTGTTCTTTAGGGGAGGAGATATGATATTTTGCCCTAAAGCGGATGATATAATCATTAAAGGAGTTCTTATCATCTTTGATGATTTCCGCAAGAATCTTCTCATGGGTTACGCTGCAATCATTGGTAAGAATAAGACAAGTATGAGAAGTCCCATCTGTATATGGTTTTGCCATATTGGCTTTACTTACCCAAGAGCAAGCAAACAATAACAACAAAAGAAGATGTCTGTTCATTATAATGGAATATTTCTTATCAAGGGACAAATATACGAAAAAGATATAAATAATTGACTAATAATCAAGGAAGAATTTTTTTGAGTAAAAGTTTCATTTGTCTTAAATTATTTCGTACATTTGCTCTTCTATTAAGAACAAATAGTAATAAGCTGTTATATGGACAAACATCATATACTACTCATCATTCACCTAATCAGTGCAACTGTTTGGGTAGGAGGGCATTTGGTCTTGCTCTTGGGCTTTTTGCCAAAGGCGCTTAAGCATAAGAATTTTGACTTTATCTCTCGTTTTGAGAAGACTTATGAGCCTATAGGAATGCCCTCATTGCTCCTTTTGGTCATTACAGGTATTTTTATGGCCTATGACCTGAATGCACCACTATCTTCTTGGTTTTCCTTTGCTACAGGAGTGGAGACAGTGGTATCACTGAAAATTATTGGGCTACTCACGACCATTTGCTTTGCCATCAGTGCCCAAACAAGGGTACTTCCAAAACTCGCCAAGGGACAAATCCAGAAGCTCCCCGAAATGGCGGTACACATCCTATGTGTTACTCTGATTGCGGTAACCTTGCTTATTTTGGGCAGTACTATTCGCAATGGTGGTTTTTTATTCTAAAGGAAATGGAGACATTCAAGAACTACCTATCTTTGGAGAAGAAGTATTCTCCCCACACCATAACAGCCTACCTTGCTGATATGGAGGAGTTTGCTGCTTACCTTAAGGAAAAAGATGCTACTGTGGAACTCTCCCAAGTGAATTATCCCTTGATTCGTTCTTGGATTATACACTTGGTGGAGAGTGGTATTACCAATAGATCTATCAATCGGAAAATAGCTTCTTTGAAGGCTTATTATGCTTTTTTGGTACGCTCCTTAGTTATCAGTAGTAGTCCCTTTTTGCAGCATATTCCGCTGAAAACGCAGAAGAAAGTGTCTATTCCCTTCTCTCAGAAGGAGATAGAGACGGTACTCTCTCAGGCAGAAGAGGGCGGGGACTACCCCCAAGTACGCAATAAGACAATTATAGAGTTGTTTTACGCTACAGGCATGCGTCGGGCGGAACTTATAGAACTGAAAATAAGTGATATAGACTTCTCTCAGCAGACGATAAAGGTATTGGGGAAGCGCAGTAAAGAGCGTATCATTCCCTTAATCCCTTCGGTTAGGGTGTGTTTGGAACAATATTTGTCTATGCGTAAGGAATTAGATACTAACGAATTATATTTATTTTTGACAGATAGTGGTAAAAAAATGTACCCAAAACTTGTGTATAATATAATAAATTCGTATTTTAGCAGTGCCACAACAAAGCAGAAGAAAAGCCCGCATGTGCTGCGGCACTCCTTTGCTACGCACCTCTTGGACAATGGGGCTGACCTTAATGCTGTAAAAGAACTCTTAGGCCATGCAGGGCTGGCGGCTACACAGGTCTATACTCATAGTAGTATAGCAGAGCTAAAAAAACAATACAACAATGCGCATCCGAGGATGACAAACAAATAGTACTAATTTTAAATTTTTCAGATTATGAAAGTAAATTTACACAATGTCGGTTTTACAGTTGATCAAAAATTGGTTGACTTCATCCAGAAAAAAATGGACAAATTAGACCTTTTCTACGATAGGGTTATTGATGCCGATGTCTATTTAAAGTTAGATAATACCACTGTCAAAGAAAATAAGATAGTGGAAATAAAGGTAAATGTACCAGGAGATAGCTTCGTGGTCAAAAAACAATTCAAATCCTTCGAAGAAGGGGTAGATGCTTGTGAAAACCCTATTGAAAGATTCCTGAAAAAATACAAGGAAACTCGTTAGACGATCTTATGACTATTAAGGATAAAGAACGGTTTTGGATAGGATTCCAATGGGGTGCACTTACAGGAGTAGTGATTACTCTAATACTTATACTTGCCTAAACAAGGAGCTTAGATAATGAATTTCACATAACAATATGTGGAGTTCATTATCTCTCCAAATACAAAACATACAACAAGAAAAAGTAGCTCTATAAGGAGGGAGTTGCTATGCTTATGAAAGCAGCCGATGGATTATAGTGTTATAGCAGAGAGGTATTATATACCCAATTTTTCACCAATAGGACTACAAGCAGAATTTTCCTTCATATTTGAAATAAAAAAAATCTATACAAGATGAATGGCATATTGATACTTATAGATATTCAAAATGATTTTATTACAGGAGAACTTCCTGTTCCTGATGCTAGGTCTATCATAGAGCCTGTCAATCACCTTATCCCACAGTTCTCCCATGTGATAGCTACCCAAGATTGGCATCCGGCAAATCATTTTAGCTTCTTTACGCTTCATGAGGGTAAGAAAGCTTTTGAATCTATCACTAAGGATAATTACCAGCAGACCCTTTGGCCTCCTCATTGCATACAAGGAAGCGAAGGGGCTAATTTCTTCCCTGAACTACAAACCAATGCAATCAATGCAATTTTTCGCAAAGGAACTAATCCAGATATAGATAGCTATAGCGCTTTTTTTGACAATCAAAAGCTCAAAGAAACAGGTCTTGACGGCTATCTAAAAGGCTTACACTTGGACGAACTCCATTTTGCAGGCTTGGCGGCTGATTATTGTGTGTATTTTTCTATGATAGATGCACTCAACTTAGGTTATAAGGTATTTCTACATGAACATTGTACCCGTGCCATAAGCAAAGAACAGTTTGAAAACCAGAAAAAAGAACTGATTGCTTATCCTAACTTCACTCTATTACCATAGTTTTGAAAGAACATTTACGTTTTGGAATTATTATCCCCGCTCATAATGAGGGAGACATCTTGGCGCAAACCTTGGATAGTCTCTTGGGGCAAACGCTCCCTGCCCATAGCATTGTGGTGATAGATGATAATTCTACCGATCATACAGCTGAAATAGTGGCCGATTATTGCAGGCGCTTTCCTCAGGTGAAAACCCTCTACCGAAGCTCCTCTGTGCAGCGCCTACCTGGGGCTAAGATTGTACAAGCCTTCAATGCAGGTTTGCCTCTTGTGGGGCAGGCGGATATTATCTGTAAGTATGACGCAGATCTTATTTTCCCTCCCAACTATTTAGAGACGCTACAGACCTACTACCTCCAAAACCCACAATTGGGGATGTGTGGAGGCGTCTGTAGTATAGAGAAGGAAGGGAAGTGGCTCAAGGAAAATCTAACCAATAAGAACCACTTGCGTGGCGCACTGAAGAGTTACCGCAAGGAATGTTTCGAGGCTATTGGAGGGCTGAAAGAGGCAATGGGTTGGGACACAGTAGATGAGCTATTAGCACAGTATCACGGTTGGGAGTTGCTTGTCGTGGAGGACTTGGTAGTAAAGCACTTGCGCCCTACTGCAAGCCGCTACAACCCACAAGCACAATATATGCAAGGGGGGATGTTCTACCGCTTGCGCTATGGGGGAGTGCTCTCGTTTTTGGCTAGCGCTAAGCTGGCTTACAAGAAGCGTAGCCTTCGCTTATTCTGGGATTATATGAAAGGGTATTTCAAGGCAAAGAAAGAGAAACAGCCCTTTTTGGTAACTCCTGAAGAAGGTAAGTGGATACGAGCTTACCGTTGGCGCCATATCAAACGAAAATTCTAAATAATTGTTGATAAGAAAATTTGCCGCATAGTATTTTTTTTCTTACTTTTGCGGGGTATTAAAAGCAAGGCTCAAAGATGAAAATAGCACTATTAGGTTATGGGAAAATGGGTAAGACCATAGAGCGTATAGCTCAGGAGCGAGGCCATGAGATTGTCCTAAAAGTAGATGCCCCAGGTGATTATGATCTTTCTGTGGCAGAGGTAGCTATTGAGTTCAGTACGCCACAGAGTGCTTTTGCCAACATCAGCCGAGCGCTCTCTTTAGGATTGCCCACAGTGGCAGGTACCACAGGTTGGCTAGAACACTATCCTGAAGCAGTAACCTTGTGCAAGGAGCATGAGGCGGCCTTTTTGTATGCTTCCAACTTTAGTATAGGGGTGAATATCTTCTTTGAACTGAACAAGACCTTAGCCCAACTTATGCGAAAATATCCTGAATATGCGGTTGCTATAGAGGAAATACACCATACCCAAAAGCTCGACGCCCCCAGTGGAACGGCCATTACCTTGGCGCAAGAGATCATAGAGCAGACAGATAAGGTAGGTTGGGAGCTAGGAGAGACTACCGAGGATAAAATTCCTATTACTGCCAAACGTATAGAAAATGTACCTGGCACCCATATCGTTACCTATAAGAGTGTGGTCGATACACTTGAGATCAAGCATACCGCCCATAGCCGCGATGGTTTTGCCTTGGGCGCTGTATTGGCAGCCGAGTGGATTATAGGAAAAAAAGGAGTCTTCTCCATGAAGGATGTCCTTTTCGGAAAATAAGTATAAATAATTTTGTAAAAATAAATTTTATGGCAAGCGTAAGACGTTTAAAAAAGAATGTTGCTTCTGTTTTAGGGGAATTGGTAGATACTCTTATTATTTGGGAATTGGTTACCGATAAGAGAAATGAGCAGTCAAGAGGTATTGTAGAGGAAATCTACCTTACTTATGACAAATACCTTGAGCAAATCAACCATCCTACAGAAAATAAAGGAGCTTTCTACAAACAGCTTCTTAAGAACTTTGAAGGAGAAGTAAATGCTATCATAGCGAAAATCAATGCTTTAAGCTAAACAAAGAGCTACTTTTTTGTTTTACACCAATTACATTTGTTTGTACAATGCAATTGGTGTTTTTTACATATATTACCATGAAGAAAATACTATTCTTATCTCTTTTCTTGACCTTTACCTTTGTAGCTTCTGCCCAACATACTTATAAGCTCTATGTAGAAGGTGAAAAACAATGGGCATATAGGGAAAATACACTTACCGATTTCGTATATGCCTTCTGTACTAAGGATTTTGAAGCTATAGCCAAAAGTCCTGTGATAGGAGACAGTTCAAAAGTAGCCCAATTAGAGTCCATATATCGCAAAATGCTGCAAAGTGTTCCTACTAAAGAAAGAAATACACAGATAAGTCTCTTTTTTGGAGAACGAAAAAAGGGAAAAGGGCGTATATTTTTTATGACTTTCTTTGAAGGGAACCTAAGAGGTAAGCGCAAAGATGCATTCTTCCAATTTCTTTTAGCAGACAATACAAGAGAAGGTATATTTAAGTGTGATACAATTATGATTTCTGATGAAAAACACAGATTCACCTACAAAGAACCTTCGGTAAAGCTCAAAACAAGATACCAAAAGGAAGTAATGCAGGAATATGAAGCTCATGCATTAGAGAAAAATGCTAAAAGGGAATTGGAAAACTATATAAATACAAGAAAAAGGTGGCGAAAAATGATGCTTAGTGATGAATAATTGATAATGATTTTTATGCTTCAGGGAAAGAAATACCCTAAATGGGTGAAGAATATATGTTTAGGGAGTATATTTGCTATATCTAATTTAGTAATTTATCTAATCTATGAGACAATTACTTCTGATATTGAGTATTATTTTAATAAAAGAGATCCTTATTTCCTCTATGTGATAGTATCATCAATTCTATTTCCCATATTTCTATTTTTATTTGAGTATAGAAAAAAGAGAAAATATTTTTATTTACTTTTTTATAGTTGTTGGCACCTGCTTACTTTGGTAATAATAGCCACTATATATTCTTATTTTGAGATTATTTATTCAGACGGTTATATTGATTTAGTTGAAAATGAATATATAATAAGTCTCTTAGCTGAGAATATTGTTCTATTCATAATAGTAGGGGCTATAAATTTTTTTACATTTATCCCGCTCAATATTATTATTTTTTCACTCTCTTTCTTTTTATTGAGGAAGTATAAATAATCAATTGAAAAATCAATTACTTGTATTGTTTTAAGAAACAACTCAAAATTAACAATTTAGAAAACAAATGGCAGACGATGATTTGATTACAGACGATGAGCTGTACGAACACTATAGTTTTAAGGCGGGAAAAGGACAAGAACCGTTACGGGTGGATAAGTTCCTGATGAACTTTGTAGAGAATGCTTCCCGCAATAAGGTACAACAGGCGGCTAAGGACGGCAATATATTTGTCAATGGGGTGGCGGTGAAGGCCAATCATAGGGTGAAGGCCAATGATGAGGTTAAGGTCATGTTTGCTCATCCGCCTCACGAATATCTGTTAGTACCTGAACCTATCCCCTTGGATATTGTCTATGAGGACGAGGAACTAATCATTATCAATAAGCCTGCGGGCTTGGTAGTACATCCAGGGCATGGAAATTATCAGGGAACTCTTATCAATGGGCTGATATACCATTTTCAGCACTTGCCTATGAACAGTTCTGACCGCCCTGGCTTGGTGCACCGAATAGACAAGGATACCAGTGGATTATTGGTAGTGGCCAAGACGGAAGAGGCCATGAACCACTTGGCTAAACAGTTTTTCAATAAAACCAGTGAGCGGGAGTATGTAGCTCTTGTATGGGGTAATCTCACTGAGGACGAGGGGACGATCACAGGGCATATCGGAAGACACCCTAAGAACCGCCTCCAAATGGCAGTCTTCCCCGACGGAAGCCAGGGAAAGGAGGCCATCACTCATTACAAGGTATTGGAACGTTTCGGTTATGTAACCCTCGTTTCCTGTCGGTTAGAGACAGGGCGTACGCATCAGATTCGTGCCCACTTTACCTATATAGGTCACCCTCTTTTCAATGATGAGCGCTATGGAGGGGACAAGATACTCAAAGGAACTACCTCGGCTAAGTATAAACAGTTTGTAGAGAACTGTTTTAAGATCCTCCCACGCCAAGCGCTCCATGCCAAGACCTTAGGAGTGGAGAAACCTTCCACAGGACAGATGCTTCGTTTTGATAGTGAGATTCCTCAAGATATGCAGCAGTGTATAGAAAAGTGGCGTAACTATCTCAGCAATAGAGAAGTAGAGCAGTAGCCAGAAGTCTGTTATCAGCGATCAGTAAAAGTTCCTTTTTGGGGATAAAAAACTCAAAACTCAAAACTCAAAACTAATATGTTATTTAGGCAAGCACAGATAGAAGACTTAGAGGCTATATGGCAAATTATCCTCTATGCTAAAGAAACCATGCGCCAGAGAGGAAGTGAGCAGTGGCAAGATGGTTATCCCTTTAGGGAAACTATTGAGCAAGATATAGCGCATCACTATGCCTATGTAGTGGAAGAGTCTGGTGAGATTGTGGCTTATGCGGCAATCAGTGGTGATGGTGAGCCTACCTATCAAAAGATAGAGGGGGCATGGCTCAGTGATGATCCCTATATAGTAGGCCATAGAATAGCTGTGAGTGAGAGGGGCAAGGGTAAAGGGCTGGCCAGCTATATCATACAACAGGCAGAAGAGATCGCCCTTGTTCGTGGATTCCATTCGCTACGAGCCGATACCAACTATGACAATCTTGCCATGAAGCATATCTTGGAAAAAGAAGGCTTTGTCTATTGTGGTATTATTCAGGTACGCGATGGAAAACGTGAAGCTTTTCAGAAAATTCTAAAATAACAGAATATGGATTTGAAAAAAATTGATACAACCGACTATACCATTTATTTCTCGGAGGAGGGTTATAAATACTTAGCAGACTATGTAAAAGAGAAGAAATATTCTAAGATATTTGTTCTCTCCGATACCCATACCCATGAGTGTTGTGTATATACATTCTTGCAGAAATTTCCTTTTGAGGTAGAAATCATAGAAGTAGAAGCAGGAGAAGAGCATAAGAATTTGGATACCTGTCTTTCTCTTTGGCAAACGCTCTCCGACTTGGAGGCCGACAGAAAGAGCTTACTGATTAATGTAGGCGGGGGAGTGGTTACCGATATGGGGGGCTTTGTTGCCTCTACCTTCAAGCGTGGGATTGACTTTATCAATGTTCCCACTACACTACTTGCTATGGTAGATGCTTCCATTGGAGGAAAAACGGGTGTAGATTTGGGCGTACTCAAGAACCAAATAGGGGTAATTAATAACCCTCAACTCCTATTGATAGATGTGAATTATTTAGCAACCCTCCCCAAAGAGGAGTTTCGTAGTGGCTTGGCCGAGATGTTCAAGCATGGGCTGATACAGTCTCCCGCTTATTGGGAGAAGATGAAACAGCTCTCCGCCCTGACCACTGATGATTTGGAAGAGATTATCTATGAATCGGTAGTGATTAAGCATCAGGTAGTAAAGCAAGACCCTAAGGAACAAGGTTTGCGCAAGATACTCAACTTTGGCCATACGCTGGGTCACGCTATAGAATCTTATTGCTTAGCACACCGCTCTAAGCGTTTGTTGCATGGGGAAGCAGTCGCTATTGGAATGATTTTGGCGGCTTTTCTCTCTCATAAGCTCTTGCATTTCCCTTGGGAAAAGACAGTAGAGATAAAGAGAGTCCTCTTGGACTATTTCCCTCAGGAGGATTTCTCGGCTCAAGAGATAGCAGCTATACAGGAACTACTCAAGTATGACAAAAAGAATGCTTATGGCCATGTCTATTTTGTACTATTGGAGGCGATAGGACAACCTAAGTGGAATATAGAAGTGGAGGATGCTCTTATAGAACAAGCATTTGCTTATTATAGTGAGAAATAGGAGTAAAAGAGTTAAGCAAATGAGTGTTTCTCTAAAAAATTATACGCTAAGACAGGTAGCGCTGGCTTTTTTACCTATTATGGTAGTGTGGTTAGTAGTGATTTATATATTTATCTTAGAGGAAGTTTATGACAATGTAGATGATGGTCTCAAGGATAGGAAAAAGGAAATCATAGCCCTCTCTAAGGAATATCCAGAGCGTATACTCTCTGTTAGTGAATATGGGATAGGGCAGTTTAGAATACGTCCTGCCCAAGGTAAGGTATCTAAGAAAAATAGTATCAACAATGAGTTTCTCTACGAACCCTCAGGTGATGAAAAGGAGCTATACCGAGTGCTGAAAACGGGTTTTTGTGATGACCAAGACCGTTGTTATACCTTGGAGATACGTACCTCTACGGTAGAGGAAGATGATTTAATGGCCAATTTAGCTATAGGGATTGGGGTGTTGTACTTGGTCTTAGTCGTAAGTATGTATATCATTCATTTGTTATTCATTCGGCGTGTGTGGAAGCCTTTCAATACGTTGCTTCATAACATCAATGCTTACGAATTGGGCAATCGTCAGGGGGTAGTTCCTATAACCACTCAAGTGAGAGAGTTTGCTCAGCTCAATGAGACCATCCAGCGTATGTGGCATCGTACGGAAACTATTTTTGATCAGCAGCGTACTTTTATAGGCAATGCTGCTCATGAGTTACAAACTCCTATCGCAATTACTATCAATAAGTTAGAATTGCTTATGGAGGATGAAACGCTTTCTCAAGCACAGCTTCAACAACTCTCTGGAGCGAAGGCCTCACTTATCCGTATGGCTACACTCAATAAGTCTTTGCTCACTTTAGCGCGTATAGAAAACCGACAATACGAAGAGGTTTCTCCTATCTGTTTTGCTTCATTGCTTCGTACCCTTATCGAGGAATACCAAGACCTGATAGCTTTCAAGGAAATTACTCTTTCTATAACGGAAAAATCACCTTTCTCAGTGGAGATGAATAAGGATTTAGCGGTCATTCTCCTCTCTAACCTCCTTAGAAATGCTATAAAATATACGTATCCCAAAGGGAAAATACTAATAGAGATAGACAAACACGTATTTTCTATTGCCAATGAGGGAAAACCAACTCCTTTGGACGCTGATAAGATATTCAAACGCTTTCATAAGGGAGAACAAGACAGTACCTCCACAGGATTAGGCTTAGCAATTGTAAAGTCTATAGTGGATTTGTACCAACATATCCGCTTGCAGTATGTATATAAGGAGGAAAAACACACTTTTTTAATTGTTAATTTTTAATTGTTAATGGTTAATTGTCAATGATTACTCATTAGTCATTAGTCACTAGTCATTAGTCACTATCTATGGTTGTCGTTATACTCAATTGGAACGGAAAACACTTATTGGAACAGTTTCTCCCCTCAGTGGTAGCTTATTCCACTGAGGCTGAACTCTATGTAATTGATAATGCTTCTACCGATGGGAGTGTTGCTTTCCTCTGTGCTCACTATCCTCAAATAAAAATTGTACAAAATCCTGAAAACTATGGCTATGCTAAGGGCTACAATGAGGGGCTAAAGCATATCCCTGCCGATGTATATTGCCTACTTAATTCCGATGTGGAGGTAACTCAGCATTGGCTTAAAGCGCCTATAGAAATTTTTGCCCAGCAACCCGAAATAAGTATATTACAACCTAAAATAAAGTCCTATAAACAGAAAAACTATTTCGAATATGCAGGAGCAGCAGGAGGCTATATAGATAAATATGGTTTCCCTTATTGTAGAGGACGTGTTTTTGATAGTATAGAAGAGGACAAGGGACAATATGACCAGCAAATTCCTATTTTTTGGGCTTCGGGAGCATGCTTTTTTATAAGAAAAGCTGTTTTTGATGAGCTTAAAGGTTTTGACGAAGATTTTTTTGCCCATCAGGAGGAGATAGATCTCTGTTGGAGAGCAAAGAATAAGGGGTATGAGGTCTATTATACCCCTCAGTCACAGATATACCACTTAGGAGGGGCTACTCTTACCGAAGGAAGTCCACAAAAAGTATATTTAAACTTTCGCAACAGTCTTTTTATGCTACTGAAGAACTTGCCTAAGCCCTATTGGCCACTGACCATTTTCCTTAGAATGGTCTTAGATGGGGTAGCAGGGGCGCGCTTTTTCTTTCAAGGAAAGTTCAAAAGTACTTGGGCTATCATAAGGGCACACTTTTCCTTTTATAGGTATTTTCGTCATTTCTATCGCAAACGACAAAACCCTAGTTTGCAGCAGTATTATACCATAAGGTCTATAGTATGGAAACACTTTGTGAAAGGTGAAAAATAAAAGGTAAAAAGAAATAAAACAGACTAAGAGAACTCCCTTTTATTTTTGATGAAAAATCCAAATCAATAGTAGAAGAACAATTGTATAGTCTAATTCGTTAAGGCGCAATAAATTGCGTCTCTACAGAAGACTATGCTTATCAGTAATTGTCTTAGCCAGCGCATGTGTAGAGACGCAATTTATTGCGTCTTAGATAGTTAGCTAATAGTTTTTTTACTATTGATTCGCATTAAAAACTTCATGATCAAAAGATATATCGGAAAAAAACAAGCAAGGCAGGAAAACTTTTTACCTTTTACTTTTTATCTTTTACTTTATTGAAGTTCTGTGGTCAATAAACTTCACAGGTTTGCGGCTTCCCTTAGGGTAGAGTTGTTGTTCTATGATTTCCACTGGGTGGAACTCTATTTTGGGAACAACGCGCATTTTAGCACGGAAGTGGTTGGTAATCTCTTCACGAAGTGCCTCGGAAGGGGAGGTAGTTCCTATTTTGATAAGAATCTCATCGGTGAGGATTTCGTTATTGCTGATCTCTATGATGTAGTTCTCCACTTGGGCAAATTGGGTGAGTAAGTCCATAAGCACAGGCGGGTATAGGGTGGTTCCCTTGTACTTAATCATCTGTTGTTTTCTTCCGACCACTGGGCTAACCCTTAGTGTATTTCTCCCACACGAACAAGGTGCTTGGTGTAGGGTAACCATATCTCCTGTACGGAAGCGCAATAGTGGCATACCCTCTATACCAAGGGTGGTAATGGTCAGTTCTCCCAAGCAACCCATGGGAAGAGGCTTTCCCTCATCATCTAATACCTCAGTGATAATAAGTTCTGGGTGATGATGCCCCCCTTGCTGGTGTTCACACTCGGTAAAGGTGGTACTCATCTCGGTAGAGGCATAAGTAGAGTAGAGTTTTAGTTCAGGCCATTTTTCCATGATTTTCTGAGTGAGTAGGTTAGCAGAAAAATCTTGTCTGCGGAGGGTTTCTCCTATACATATTACGCCTTTGACTGAGGAATTGCGATAGTCTATATCAGTTTTTTCGGCATATTCTATGAGCTTAAGTAGAAAAGAAGGCACTGCAATGAGCCACTTAGGCTGATAGGAATCTATAGAATCCCATTGGAGTTCAGGGATTCCTGCACCTATACGTACAATACTGGCACCAAGTTTTCTAATGCCTAAAAAATAAGCCAGTCCAGCCATAAACCTACGGTCAATAGTGGTCATCAGTTGTACTACATCTCCCTTTTGAATGCCAGCACAACTCAGTGAAATAGCCTCATTGTAAGCCAAGCGGTCTAAGTCCTTGTCAGTAAGCCCAAAAGTAACAGGCTTTCCTAAAGTCCCGGAGGTAGAAGCATAATCCACTATGGCTGTTTTGGGTACGCAGAGGAAATCATCATTATAACGTTGGAGGTCATCTTTGGAAGTGGTGGGGAGTCTCTGGAGGTCGTCCAAGGTTTGTATCTCCTTAATATCAATATGATATTCCTTGAATATACGTTGGTAATAAGGAGAATGAGCGTGGAGGTATTGTAGAAGCACTCGGAGTCTCTCCTCTTGGAATAGTCGAATTGTTGTGGGGTCTTGCTGTTCTATTTCAGGGATCATAGCAGGCCTTAGTTGAGTGAAAGATTGATATTTTCTATATAGTCAAGTACCTCCTCTTTTCCCAATTTGCTCTCGGAAGAAGTAATAAAGTAGGGAGGTATCTCCTCCCAACTCTCTAAGAGGATTTTTTGGTAGGTAAGTACGTGTTGTTCAATGACTTTGGGAGCAAGCTTGTCTGCCTTAGTAAAGATGATAGCAAAGGGAATAGCATTCTCCCCCAACCATAGCATAAACTCCAAGTCTATTTTTTGGGGTTCATGGCGTATATCTACTAACACAAAAGCACAGACCAATTCCTTGCGCTTCTTGAAATAGTCAGTAATAAACTGCTGGAAAGTCTTCTTAGATTGCTTGGACACCTGTGCATAGCCATATCCAGGTAAATCTACTAAATACCAATTCTTATTGATAAGAAAGTGATTGATTAGCTGTGTTTTTCCTGGTTTGGAAGAGGTCTTAGCAAGCCCTTTGTGGTTGGTTAGCATATTGATAAGGGAGGATTTCCCCACATTGGATCGCCCGATAAAGGCATACTCAGGTAGCTTATGCGTAGGGCATTTGGCCACTTGTGTATTGCTCACCACAAAGGAGGCTTGTTTGATCTCCATATTTATAACTTATTAGTCGTTAACCAATTGTTTAGTAACTCATTGAAAGTGTCGGGATGTTCCATCATAGGAGCATGGCCACACTTGTCTATCCAATAGAGAGACGCATTGGGCAGTAGTTCACTAAACTCCTCAGCTACTTTAGGGGGCGTTACAGGGTCATTCTTTCCCCATATAAGGCAAGTGGGAGTCTTCATATTAGGCAGATCCTTAGCCATATTGTGGCGGATAGCACTCTTGGCAATGGAGAGTGTTTTGATCACCTTTGTACGGTCATTGACAATGGCGAAGACCTCATCTACCAGTTCTTTGGTAGCTGTTTTAGGGTCATAGAATACATCCTCACACTTCTTTTTGATGAACTCATAGCTACCACGCTTTGGATAACTATCACCCATAGCGCTCTCATAAAGGCCAGAACTACCTGTAAGGATGAGTCCCTTGACCTTTCTAGGGTGCAGCTTGGTGTAAAGCAGCGCAATATGTCCGCCCAAGGAATTACCCAAGAGAATCACCTGCTCTAGTTCTTTGTAAGTGATAAAGCGCGTAAGCCAATTGGTTAAACTCTTTACCGTACTAGAGAGCAACGGCAAGTCATAAATGGGTAGTTCTGGGGCTATTACCTTATATTTTTTTGAAAAAAACTCAATAGTACTATCAAAGTTACTAAGCCCTCCCATAAGCCCATGTAAGAGGATAATAGGAGTACCTTCGCCTTTTTCAACATAGGAAAATTTGTCTTCTTTTTTACGAAAAAGATTTATCATTTTATATCTATTTCTTGTAGCTACAAAGATAAGAATTTTTTATCAAATAGTAGTCATTGTTCTTGAAAAAAATTTCAGGAAAATAAATTTTTATAAACAATTAATTTATAAGCATTTATTCCACATATAATATCCAAACATCTTTTACTTTTTGCAAATCGGGGTTCAGACTGCGGGCGGTATTGATTTCTTGCTGTTTTTTGAATGCCTCTGCATAGGTAGCTGCATAGAGAGAATAAGCGTAATATAAGTTCTTTTCAGCATAGAGGAAACTGCCCTCGGCACGCATTCCTTTTTGTCGCAATCCGAACATATATTTCTCAGCATTTTCTTTGTTGGAATAGACGCCTAGTATTAGGTAAAATCCTTTTTTGACATTCGCAGCGGTGATTCTACGTACATTGTCAGGAATCTGTTCTGTTTGTCCTGCCTGAGTGGCTTGTCCTACTGTAGCTGTTTGTCCTGCAGGGGCTTGTTGTACAGGGTTTTTTGCTTGGGTAGTAGCATTTGTCTGCCCTGTAGTATTTCCCTTAGCTGTAGAACTTGTCTGAGCTATATTAGCTTGTTGGTTAGTTTTTACTTCTGCTGAGGCAGCTTGGTTGGCATTGACCACAGTCTGTCCTGTAGGGGCTACCTTAGGAGTTGTTTTCTTTCCTAAGAGCCTATCTACTTCCTCATCGCGCAAGGAGGTACTTTCTTCGGTATTGATAGCTAGCCCCATTAGGAAAGCATAATAAGAATCATTTGTGGAGGAGAAACTCACTCGTAAGTAATCATTGCCCACAGGGAATACTTCAAAATCGTAATTGGGAAGCACTACCGAGAAAATATCAAAGCCCAAGGTATTTTTGCTGTTGGGTTTTCTTTGTTTGAGATAGTCTTCGCCATAGGTGATAGAGCTATTGAAGAAGTTTTTTATCTTTCTTGTTTTTGTCTCCAAATAGAATCCTACTTTGTCGGAGAATACACCTACCTTGTTCTCTCCTTGGTTGAAATCAGCATCCAAGACAGCTCCTACCAATCGGGGAAAGGCTTCCTTGACAGAAGGAATTTTATAGTTGGTAAAGGCGATGCTCTTGTCGCCTTTTACTTCCAAGAATCCGTCTTTTATATCCAATTTTCTAAAGAGTTCAGAGGCGTTTTCATAAGCAATAACCAACGTCCATCCTCCGCAAGAGCCTCCTTCTACACTTCCTCTAGCAGCTCTTACATTGGCTACCGTATATTCTCCATCAATGCGTTTGCTACTCTGAACGAGTTTGGTAACATCGGCGAACATGACATAGGGGGCATTTTTGCCTATATAGCGGGAATCCGTATTGCCGTCAAATACATATTCTCCTTTTACAGGCGTATATTTCCCTTTAGGAACTTTCAGTAATACCTCCTCTACCGATTCACGTTTGGCATCTTTGGCTACCGATTTTTTGGCCACTACCTGCCCCTCTTCGTAAGGGTAAGTGGCTGCCCAGTAGAGCCCAGCAAATAGAATCTTACTATTCTTAGGGAGTGATACACTAGCCGTGCTGGAAGAGAATGTTTTCTTATCCTTATCTACATCTATATATTCCATTACTTGGGAATCGTTCAGCTTAAGTCCGCCTATCAGATCATTGTAGGGAGTATTGGCATCAGCTTTTCCTTCCTTGCGGTTTAGGATATTATTTCCTGTAATGGTGATATTTCCTTTGGATAACACTTTATAACGAGTGGTGAGGGTATCGCTCTCCTGCGCCCATAGTAGGCTTGTAGCGCTTAGGCAGAGGAGTAGACTGTAAATGATTCTCATATACACTTTAAGTTTTATTTGTAAATTAACGAATTTGGAGGCAAATATACGTAAAAAAATAGTATTCCCTAAAAAAGATAAATATATTTTTATCTGAAAGCATTCCATCCTCTAGCTTTCAGAGGAATGGCTTCATTGGCACGAGTAATGAGGTTGCAACCTTGGGCAGGTTCTGTAATATAGCCAATGACACTAAGGTTGGGGTTACCCTTGATTTTGTCATAGTCCGAGGGGGCTATGGTAAAGAGTAGCTCATAGTCCTCTCCGCCACTGAGGGCAACCATGGTACTACTTAGGGTAAATTCTTCACAAGCGTTAATCAGGGTAGGGTCAAGAGGTATCTTTTCCTCTACTAGGCGACACCCGACATGGGATTGTTTGCAGATGTGTAACAATTCTGAGGAGAGTCCATCGCTGATGTCCATCATTGCTGTAGGTTGTACGCCCAATTTGTCAAGTAGTAGGACAATATCCTTACGTGCTTCGGGCTTGAGTTGCCTTTCTATAAGGTATTGATAGCTTTCTAAGTCTGGTTGCATATTAGGATTGACCTTGAACACCTCATTTTCTCGCTCCAACACTTGCAATCCCATATAGGCGCTACCTAAGTCTCCACTCACTACAATAAGGTCATTCTCTTTGGCACCATTGCGATAGACAATCTTCTCTTGTGGCGCCATACCGATAGCGGTAACCGAGATGATGAGTCCTCTAGTGGAGGAAGAGGTATCTCCGCCTACCAAATCTACTTTATAAATATCACAAGCCAAGCGGATGCCCTCATAGAGTTCCTCTAAGGCCTCCACAGGAAAGCGATTGGAGACAGCGATAGAGACTACCACTTGAGTGGCTATGGCATTCATGGCATAGATATCGGAGAGATTGACCATAATGGACTTGTAACCTAAGTGTTTTAGCGGTACATAAGAGAGGTTGAAGTGTACCCCTTCTATCAAAAGGTCGCTGGATATAACAGCTTTCTGAGTCCCGAAATCAATAACAGCTCCATCATCCCCTACGCCCTTGAGGGTGGAGGGATTCACTATAGGGAAGTCCTTGGTCAGATGGTCTATCAAGCCAAACTCTCCCAACTCCGAGAGGTGGGTTCTATGGGTGTTTTTGTCTTCTAACATCTTGTCTTAAAATATTTGGCACAAATGTACAATAAAAATGATTAACTACTCATTATTAGTGATTAATTAACGTTGTTTTTAGCTATTGCAAATTTCAGAATAATTTTTTGTTAAATGGCAACAGCTCTCATATAAAAAACTTATATTTGCACCCACTACAATAATACAATACATTATGAGTGTAGAAAAATTCAAAGAAACCATCGCGGCAGGGTATCCTGCCCAAGGAACTTATATTACCTTAGGAGGTGCTATGTATCAGGGAGCAGTCATTAAGGACTTGTTGGTCAATATACCCCTGAAGAATCTCAACCGCCATGGCCTTATTGCTGGTGCTACAGGTACAGGAAAGACCAAAACGCTACAATCCCTCACCGAAAACCTTTCCAAGGCGGGGGTGCCTACCTTGCTTATGGATCTCAAGGGAGACCTTAGTGGTATTGCAGCTATAGGGGAGGAGAAATCCTTTATCAAGGAGCGCCATGCTCAGATGAACTTGCCTTACACACCTGAGGCTTTTCCTGTGGAGCTGCTTACTATCTCTAAGCAAGATGGGGTTCGCCTACGTGCTACAGTTTCCGAGTTTGGTTCGGTCTTGCTCTCCCGTATCTTAGACCTCTCCGATGTACAAGAAGGGGTGCTTGCGGTGATTTTTAAGTATTGTGATGATCACCAATATCCGTTGCTTGACCTTAAAGACCTCAAAAAGGTGCTCCAATATGCCACTGAAGAGGGGAAAAGTGAGTTTGAGGCAGAATATGGTCGTGTGGCTTCTTCTTCTACCAGTGCTATCTTGCGCAAAATAGTGGAATTGGAGAACCAAGGAGCTGAACTTTTCTTCGGAGAGCGTAGTTTTGAGACGGAGGACTTACTCCATACCGATGAAAAGGGTAGGGGAGTGGTAAATATTATCCGATTGACCGACATACAAGATCGTCCAAAGATGTTCTCCACTTTTATGCTCTGTCTCTTGGCTGAAATCTATAATACATTTCCTGAAATAGGGGATCAAGAAAAACCTAAGTTGGTGATTTTCATTGACGAAGCTCACCTGATATTCAATCAGGCTTCCAAGGCTCTGCTTAATCAATTAGAAAATATCGTCAAGCTGATTCGTTCCAAGGGGGTAGGACTTATTTTCTGTACACAAACCCCTACCGATGTGCCCAATGCGGTACTCGCTCAGTTGGGTATGAAGATACAACATGCCTTGCGTGCTTTTACAGCCAAGGATCGCCAAGCTATCAAGCTTACCGCTCAGAACTATCCTGAAACAACTTTCTACAACGTAGCCGAAGACCTTACCTCATTGGGAACAGGAGAGGCTTTCGTGACAGCCTTGGATGCCAAAGGTCGCCCTACACCACTGGTTGCGACTATGATGCGTGCTCCTATGAGCCGTATGGATATACTCTCCGAGAGCGAAATAGCACAGGTGTTGGCCAAATCAGCCCTAAAGAAGAAATACAATCAGGAGATAGACCGCGAGAGTGCTTATGAGATACTCAATGCCAAGATAGCCAATGCTGCTGAGCAGACAGCCAAAGAACCAGCACCAAAGAAGACGACTTCTACGACAGCGAAGACGACCGCTCCCCAAACCACAACGACTAAGAGGAGTACAGCTCAAAATCCCATAGTAAAACTACTTACTAGTGCTACTTTTGTTCGTGGGGTATTTGGGGTGTTGAGTAAACTCATGAAGAAATAAAATACCTAAAAATAGAATGAAAAATACAGCAAAAATACTTTTATGGGCGGTAGGTAGTGCCTTATTGGTTATTGGTTGCTCCCGTTCTGATAAAAGATTCTTGATAACTGATATCAGTGTTGGAAACTTGACCAAAGAGACCAAAATTTCTCAGTTGGATTCTCTATATAAGAATGATTCTTTGGTAAAAACATCGATTGAAGGGGAGTTTAGGTATATAAGCGATGAGCGTTTTTTAGTCTATGAAAAGGGAGGTGAAGGCAAGCAGCTCTTGGAACTGACCCCTGCGATTCCTTTGGAGGGGGAAAGCAAACATATTCAGGGGGTACAAATTATGGATGAGCGTTTTGCTACAGCTGAGCATATTTCGCTCAATAGTACCTTTGCCGATATCAAGAAGGTATATAAGGACTTTGATTTTGAGCAATTGATCTCTACAGTTATTGTCATGCCTAAGGGGAGTAACCTCTATTTTGCTTTTGCTAAGGAGGATCTTTTACCTGCGGTAGATGATGCTTATACCATAGAGAGTATTCCTGAAACAGCCAAAGTGAAAAGATTGATGATTAGTTGGAACTAAAAAGGGGGAGCATTACAGCTCCCCTTCATTTACATATTTCTTATAGGTAGCCCTACGACCAAAATCAGTAGGATTGAAGTTTTTCCATAGTTTCTGCACGGCTAAGTTGTTCTCCAATTCTGGAGTGATAATACATTGTTCTACTCCCTTTTTCTTGAATAGTAGGTAACAATCCCTAAAGAGCATAGCAGGGACTCCCTTGGACTGGTACTCAGGGCTGATACCAATAAGATAGAACTCTACCGTCTTAGGATTCTTTCGAGCTTTCCATAGGTGATAGAAACCAAAGGGGAAGAGTTTCCCATTAGCTTTTTGCAAGGCCTTTGAAAAAGAAGGAATTACAATAGCAAAACAGATGATTTTCCCCTCTTTATCCAAGATGAATTTGATAAACTCAGGTAGGACAAAGGGAATATATTTCTTTTTGAAGTACTCTTTTTGCTTTTCAGAGACAGGAATAAAGGAGGAAAGATTGGCATAGGAGGTGTTGAATAGGTCAAACATCTCATCTACATAGGGGATAATATCCTTATTGGTTTTGATAGGGGCATAGCTAAGACCATAACGGCGCTCTACTACATCACCCGCCTTCTTATAGGTATCAAAATTTACATCCTTAAGAAAGAAAGAGGACTCTACATAACCTTTTTCTTTTACCCAGCCAAGTTTCTCAAAATGAGTGACATAATAAGGGTAGTTAGTCCAAGTAATCATACCTCCAATATGGTCATACCCATAGGTCTGTACCCCTACTTTGTCCATATTCGAAAAGCCCATAGGTCCTTCGGCATACTCCAATCCTAATTCTTGTACTTTGTCTAAGGCTTTTTTGAGCAGTGCATCAGTAACGGCAATATCATCTATCATATCTAGCCAACCAAAACGTACCTTACGTACCCCTCGGTTGATCTCATAATGGTTAACAATTACTGCAATACGCCCCACTATAGTCTGCTGCTTATCATAAGCTAAGTAAAAAGTAGCCTCACAATTCTCGAAGGCTGGATTTTTCTCAGGGTCAAGGGTATCCAACTCATCGCCAATTAAAGGGGGTACCCAGGTTTTACTATCTTTGTATAAGGAGAAAGGAAACTTAACAAAATCAAGCATTCCCTTTTTGTCTTCTACTTTCTTTACAGTAATCATTATCTTTGTGCTAATCGCTTGCAAATATACAAAATAAAGACTAATTAAATTATGATTAGTAATTAATTAACATATAAGCGCTAATTAAAAACGGTATAGATTGAAAATCACCTTGTTTTTTTTCGTACCTTTGCGGCGAAATTACAATGATTAATGCCAGCAATAATTAATGATTAATATGTTACTCAATCATTAAATAATTGATCATTAATCATTAATCATTAATAATGAGTGCTTTCCATTCCTTACGGTTTCGTATCTTTGTAAGTCTTATTGGTATTACGATACTTTCCTTTATTACCATTGCGATAGTAACCATATACCAGTATCGCAAGCAAGCACAGACCTATCATAACGAGCGCTTGTTGCGAAAGGAACAGCAGCTCTCCATGCAGATACGCTATGTACTATCGCAGACAACATTTCCTGTGGAAGATAAGTATATTCCCCTAATCTTCCGAGAGGAGATCTATCGTATTGCCGATATTGAAAATATTAACTTTAATCTCTATAGTATCAATGGGACTTTCCTTATTAGTTCACAGGCAGGACTAAGGGATAACAAGGAGTTACATTGTATCTCGGATACCATTCTCACCAATCTCTCTAACTCTGTAGATAAGCGATTGGTCTTCCAAACGGCACTTGAAAAGGATAGTTTCCAATACTCCTATTCCTATGTCAATGACCTACAATACAAGCCCCTACTTATTCTGCATATTCCTCATTTTGAAAATGATACCTTCAATGAGGGCTTCCTGCAGAACTCATTATATAACTTAGGAGGTGCTTATATGGCTATATTGCTGCTGACTATAGGGGTAGCTTTTGTCATCTCTCGCTATATCACTCACTCTCTCGGGGAGATACAACAACGATTAAGAAGTACTCATTTCTTAGGGAAAAATGAAAAAATTGATGTCAAGAATACCACTACCGAGATAGGAGAGCTTATCTTCTCCTATAACGAGATGGTAGATGAGATAGAAAAGAGTAAGAAAGCATTAGCTAAAATAGAGCGGGAGAAGATGTGGAAGGATATGGCCAAGCAAATCGCCCATGAGATAAAGAACCCACTGACACCTATGCGGCTGAGTGTACAGAACTTCCAGCGGAGATTCTCCTCTGATGATCCACAATGTAGTGAAAAGGTAGCTGATTTTACCCAAATGCTCCTCCAGCATATTGATACCCTTTCGGATATCTCCGATGCCTTTTCTTCTTTTGTCTCTATGCCGCCACAGAAAAAAGAAAGGACAGACCTCAATGCGATTATTCGTCATGCTATAGCGATTTTTGACCTGCCTTATATCTGCTTTGAGAGTAAGCAAGAGCAGATATGCCTTTGGGTGGATAAGAATCAGATGAATCGTATGTTGACCAATCTGCTCAAGAATGCTATCTATGCAACCGATAACATCCCAGACCCTCTAATAGAGGTTACAACCTATGTAACAGGTGACTTTGCTTATATTGTGGTTAAAGATAATGGTTCTGGGGTACCTCCTGAATTGCAAGAACGCATATTTGAACCTAAGTTCACCACTAAGAACACCGCAGGCTCGGGACTGGGGCTTACTATGGTCAAGCACATCATCAACGCCCATGGTGGGACTATTACCCTGAACTCAGAAGTGGGTAAGGGAGCTACCTTTACAGTAGAACTTAAAATTAGGTAAAAAGCAAAAAGTAAAGCAACTAATCACTAGTAATTTAAATACCAATGGAAAGAAGAAGTTTTTTAAAGAACTCAGTATTTGCGGGATTAGGGTCTCTCCTACTTCCCTCTGTAGCACAAGCACAAGCCTCCGAGTCTTTCGCTCGTAAGAAGGCAAAGAACATTATCTATATGGTCAGCGATGGTATGAGTATTGGTACCTTGGTTATGGCAGATCTCTATAGCAAGCGTATCTTGGGGCGTAGTAGTGCTTGGTTTGCACTATATGAACAGAAATTGGCCGTGAAAGCCTCTATGGATATGCAATCGGCTAGTTCTGTAGTTACCGACTCCTCCGCAGCTAGTTCCTCATGGGGCTGTGGTCACCGTATCATCAATGGAATGATCAACATTGGGGTCAATGGAGAAGAATATACTCCAATTCTGCAAAAATTTAAGAAAGCAGGTAAGAAAGTGGGTTGTGTAACTACAGTGCCTATCACTCATGCTACTCCAGCAGGTTTTTGCACTAATAGCAAGGAAAGAAAAGCCCAACCTAAAATTGCAGAAAACTATCTTGACCTCCGATTTGATGTCATGATGGGGGGCGGAGATAACTATTTCAGTGGTGAAAAACGTAAGGATAAGCAAGATATGTATGCTAAGTACCTGGAAAAAGGATTTACAGTGGTTAAGAATGTAACCCAGATGAATGCTGCTCCTAAGAATATACCTCTGCTTGGGGTATTTGATAGTAATGCTTTGCCTTATACCATTGATGAAAATAATACGACTAAGAATGCCGCCATTCCTACCTTAGCCCAGATGACTAAAAAGGCAATAGACATGATGGCCGATCACAAGCAGGGTTTTGTACTCCAAGTGGAAGGGGGTAAAGTGGATTGGGCAGCTCATGGAAACGATATAGGGGCGCTACTATTTGACCAATTGGCCTTCGATGATGCGATACAAGTGGCAATAGATTTCGCTAAAAAGGATGGTAATACCTTGGTTGTGGTAACTTCCGACCATGGAAATGCTAATCCTGGCCTTATCTATGGTAAAGAATGTAACCAAAACTTCGACAATTTGGCTTACTTCCGTCATTCCAATGACTTTACCTTACAGAGTATTAATCTAACAGACTCTGCTTCCCAAGTCAGGGAGCTACTTACCCATAACTTTGGTAAGATTCCTTTCTCTGAGGAGGATGCCAAACAAATACTCTCCTTCTATACCGAAGGCAAGCAGGAGAATGGACTCTATAACTATAAGAACCTTCCTTATAGTCTTTTGGCTGAAATACAGAAAAAACATACTTCCGTAGGTTGGATCAGTATGGATCACTCCTCCGACTATACTGAACTGGCTATGTATGGCCCTGGTAGCCAAAACCTACCTCCTTTTATAGAAAACTATAAAATGCACAATTTCTTACTTACCGCCGCCGAAGTAGATATGTTGGAGAAATATTAAACACAAGAAAATCAAAACGGTTATGTCTTATAAAATTATCTTTTCGGATATAGATGGTACCTTGCTCGATGCCGATCGTACCCTCTCCCAGAAGACTATAAAGGTGCTCT
Source organism: Capnocytophaga sp. CM59 (assembly GCF_000293175.1). Lineage (NCBI taxonomy): Bacteria > Pseudomonadati > Bacteroidota > Flavobacteriia > Flavobacteriales > Flavobacteriaceae > Capnocytophaga > Capnocytophaga sp. CM59. Next base: position 105,682 of record NZ_ALNN01000015.1, on the reverse strand, counting down.
CCGAGCTTAAAAGTCGCTTTCCTATCGTGCTTATATCTTCTCGTATGCCAGTACAGATGTACTACCTACAGGAGAAGGCAGGTATCTTGGGTATGCCACTGATTGCCTATAATGGGGCTTTGGTATTGGACAAAGGGGGCGAAGTGCTCCACTCAGTAGAAATACCTCATGCTCTTTGTGAGCAAATTGTAGCACTCAATGAGCAATATACTCAAGGAAAGTTACATATCAGCTTCTACAACTTCAATGAGTGGTACGTGCCCCAAATAGACCAGTGGGCTGAGCGCGAAGAGCGCAATACAGCTACTACTCCTGTGGTAAAGAGCAACCAAGAGGTACTTTCCCTTTGGAAAGCCCAAAATAAAGGTGCCCATAAGCTTATGCTTATGGGAGAGGAGGCGCTAGTGGAGGCAATGTGGGAGGCCTTGCAAACCCAAATGGCAGGCCAGCTACAGCTCTATAGGGCAAAGAATACCTATATAGAAATCACTTTACAGAACGTGTCCAAGCTCACAGGAATTGAGGCTTTCTTGGCGCATCACAAGGAAATTACCCTTGCTGATGCCATCGCTTTCGGAGACAACTACAATGACCAAGAGATGCTTGAGGCGGTAGGTCTCGGTGTAGCTGTGGCCAATGCCCGTGAGGAGGTGAAAGCAGTAGCCAATGATACAACCCACCACCATAAGGAAGATGGGGTAGCACGCTACTTAGCTCAGATGTTTGATATAGAATTATAAGACAATATGGTAAAAATAGGTTCGGTAGCCTTGGGTGAGTTTCCCTTACTCTTGGCTCCTATGGAGGATGTAAGTGATCCGCCCTTTCGCAGACTTTGTAAGAAGCATGGGGCGGATATGCTCTATAGTGAGTTTATATCCTCCGAAGGGCTTATACGTGATGCTATAAAAAGCCGAAAGAAATTGGATATCTTTGATGACGAACGGCCTGTAGGTATCCAGATATTTGGGGGTGATGAGGAGGCTATGGCGCTTTCGGCTCGGATCGTGGAGACAGTATCCCCCGATGTAGTAGATATTAACTTCGGCTGCCCTGTCAAAAAAGTAGTAGCCAAGGGAGCAGGAGCGGCTGTACTCAAAGACATTGACCTTATGGTACGTCTTACCCAAGCGGTAGTAAAGAGCACCCACTTGCCTGTAACGGTCAAGACACGCTTAGGCTGGGATAGTGATACGATCAACATAGAAGAGGTAGCCGAACGCTTGCAAGATGTAGGCATACAAGCTCTTTCCATTCATGCCCGTACTCGCGTGCAGATGTACAAGGGGCATTCGGATTGGTCCTATATTGCCAAGGTGAAGGAAAACCCTCGTATCCATATTCCTATTTTTGGTAATGGTGATATAGATTCGCCTGAGAAGGCCTTCGAATACAAAAACAAATATGGAGTAGATGGCATCATGATAGGTCGTGCCGCTATTGGTTATCCTTGGATCTTCCAAGAGATCAAGCACTACCTCTCCACAGGAGAATTGTTACCCCCTCCTACACTTGCCCAAAGAGCCAAAGCTGCGCTACAACACTTGTTATGGGCGGTAGAGTGGAAGGGTGAGCGCTTGGGAATACTCGAAACACGCCGCCATTATAGTAATTATTTCAAAGGTATTCCTCATTTCAAGGAGTACAAGCAACAATTAGTTACCCTTGATGATATGGAAGCTCTCAAGGATATACTTATTAGCTTAGAGAAAGAAGAATAACAACCTCTTCAGCATAAAGATTTGTTACTTGGTTATACAAAATATCCTCCTATATACATATAGGGGGTATTTTATAAATCACATACAGTGACTTGTATATGCTTTGTAAGTAGGGTTTCTTCTATGATAAGGGCTATTTTCTCCCATGTACCTCCCGCTAAACCACAACCTATACGAGGCATTTGTACACAGGCCTGCTTCTCTTGGGCAAAAGAGGCAACCTTTTCCAATCCCTCTCTGACTGCTTCATAACGAATAGGAGGGATTCCTTTCTCCTCTTGTATCTTATGTTGCCCAATGATATTGCCAACCCATATATTTTCTTCTACTTGTACAAACTGAACTGCACCCAAGACAAAGCCTTCTTTCTTCTGATACCATAGTTTGTACTGCTTCTCAGGAGCTTTCCATCGTTTGGAAAGGGCTAAGACAAAACCTTTGCCCCAAGCTCCGATGTCATTACATATATGGGGAATGATAATATTCCCCTCACTTTGAGGGAAAGTAGCATCGGCTTTTATATATTTTATTTCTGTCATGATAAAACGTTAAAGTAATCTTTGAGTATTGTATTATTCAGTTCCCTGGGGGTGAAAACTTCCAAGAGCATAGGACTTTCATATTGGGAAAAGAACGTTTCCAAAGTTTTTGTCAACTCCTCTTGGTTTTGTGCACAAAGGTAGGTAAAACCATACATAGCACAAAGGTGCTTAGCCGTAAGGGAATGGGTAGTCTCTTGGAAAGTTTCAAAGAAAGGCGTTCCCTTATCGGTAGGCAAGATTCGGAAAATACCCCCGCCTGCATTATTAACTACAATGATTTTCAGGTTCTTCGGAATATAGTTACACCACAATGCATTGCTATTGTAAAAGAAGCTCAAATCGCCTGTAATCAGTAGTGTAGGGGCAGATTGTACAACACTAGCCCCTATAGCAGTAGAAGTACTGCCATCTATACCACTGGTACCCCGATTGCAGAACACCTGCCAACCCGCTTTAGCAGGAAAGAGTTGGGCATAGCGAATGGGTGCACTATTGCTAATCTGGATATGGTAAGGGGTAGGGGCACGCTCCAAAATAGCCTTGTAAGCAGCCATATCGGAAAAAGGTACGTCTGCTAAGAAGGTGGCTCGCTTTTCAAGGGTTTCCCTGTACAAAGAAAGCCAAGTCCCCTTATAATCAGAGCTAACAGGCGGTAGTTCTGGACTTACAGTCTCCAAGAATGTATTAATATTTGTCTTGAAGTGATGGGTCAAGGCAAAGAACGTATCATACCCCACATGCTCATCTATATAATAATGGGCTTGGGGAGGGTACTTGCGCAGGAACTCCTTGATCTTCTTGGATACCACCATACCACCTATTGAGATAAGCACATCAGGACGAAGTAGCTCTTGGAGTTGTCTCTTCTCTATCGGAGCGAGGAATGTATCTATCATGCCGATAAAAGTATCGGCTACTACATTGGCCGTACTCTCAGTAAGTACTAAAATAGAAGGGTCTTTCTCAAGCCAATCAAACCATTTTTGAGCAATAGCATCAGTGGGTAATACCCCTATAAGTACCATCTTCTTAGGATAGTTCCAGTCTTTGGCAAACTGGAGTAATTTTTCAGTATTCAGGAGTATAGGCTTTTTGAGTCCAACTTCGTTGTGGAAACTCACCGTAGGGGCAGGAAGTGTTTGATATAGTGGTTCCTCAAAAGGAGCGTTGATATGTACAGGTAAGCACTTGAGAGCTGCTGTATTGAGAGCCTCATTGAGCAAATAGGTATTATAATTGAGATCCTGCTCCTCTTCAGAGAGATTGGCATTATAGGCTGTGTGTAGTGCTAAGGCATGTCGCTGATGTATGGTTTGCCCATCACCTATATCTATCTTAGAGGCTGGTCTGTCGGCACTAATGACCACCAAAGGGATGTAACTATAATACGCTTCACTCACGGCAGGGTAGTAGTTCAATAAGGCTGAACCAGAGGTACAGACCACCACGACAGGCTCTCTAAGCTGTTGGGCTAAACCAAGAGCAAAAAAAGCAGCACAACGCTCATCTACTATGCTATAAGCGTTGAAAAAGGAATCACTGGCAAAGCCAATAGTTAGTGGAGCATTGCGCGAACCAGGGGAAAGGACAATATGGCGGATGCCTTTTGCCTTACAGGCAAGTAGTATCTGTTGAGCTAAGGGAATCTGAGGAAACAAAACGAATAATCAATGATTAATGATCAATGATTAATGATCAATGATTAATGGTCAACATTTTTGAGTAAAAAAGTATTAATCATTAATCATTGTTAGCATTAATCATTAGTATATTTATTGTTTAGCAAAAACTTTCTGTAATAGAGGGGTAGTTCTTGAACTGATGTTGGTACGTATATCCTCCTCTTTTTGAGCGATTTGTAGGAATAGACCGTCTATGGCCTTTTCTGTTACATAGCTTGTTAGATCTGGATTTACTTTGGTTACTAGGGGAACCGCATTGTACTTATCTATGATGCTTGACCATACCTGATCGGCACCTACCTTACCCAAAGAGGCTTGTATCTTTGGAGAGAAAGCTTGTATCAGGGATTGGGTAGTGGTCTTCTTTAGATAATCTGTAGCGGCATTCTTACCACCTGTAAGAATAGCGGTAGCATCGGAGAAAGAGAGGTTCTTTACTGCATTGATAAAGATAGGTTTGGCTTCGGTTACCGCGTCTTCAGCAGCACGATTCAGTAGCTTTACTCCCTCATCGGCAAGGCTTCCTAAACCAATACTTCTTAGGGTATTATCTACTTTTTGTAAGGGTTCAGGGAAAAGAATCTTTGCCAAGGAATTGCCATAATAGCCGTCCTTCTGGCTAAGTAAATCTACCCCTTGGGCAATGCCCAATTCTAAGGCTTGTTTGAGTCCGTTGGAAATATCCACAGAGGAAAGCGCTCCACTTTGTTGAGTGCTGTTCATTACACTCTGCAAATCAGCACAACTACTTAGACAGAAAAAACTGCTTACTAACAAAACGATTTTCTTCATTTCTAGTATAATTTAATTGTTTTAAAAGTTTTGAATTAAGATATTATCGATCATACGAATCAATAGTTAAAATATTATTCCCAACTATTTAAGGTGTAATTTGTTGCTTCTTAATGAATTAAACCATACAATTGTTTTTCTACTATTGATTGGCATTAACAATTAATCATTAATCTTTGTTCTACTTGCTCCTATAGCAGAGGCTATAATCCCTAATACAAATATAGTGAAAAACACCACTACAATTTCTAAAAGCCGAATATCCATAGGGTAGGCAATAGGTACAGCGGCATTGGGATTAATATATAGCATGGGGTAGGTCTTCTGTAACCAAGCTATTCCTACTCCTAGGCCTACGCCAAAGATAGCCCCCAGCAGGGAGACAATCACCCCTTGTAGGAAGAATATAGCACGTATCTGTCTTTCGGTCATTCCCAAAGCAAAAAGGGTATATAGGTTCTTTCGCTTGTCCAAAATCATCATGATAATAGCCCCAACCAGGTTGAACAAGGCTACGATAAGCACCAAGGTAAAAATGAGATAAGTAGCCAAATTTTCCGTTTGGAACATCTTATAGAGATCCTCATTGAGAGCCATACGGTCTTTTATCACAAAGCCATCTCCCCAAACCTTTTGCAGACGCTTTTTTCCTTCAGCTATAGAAACTCCTTTGGAGAGCTTGATCTCTACCGCACTTACTTCATTGGCTTGTACTCCTGTCAGGCGTTGGGCTAAGGATAGGGTAGCAAAGACATACTTACTATCCAAATCCTCCGTTACTTGGTAATAGTCTGAGAGCAGAACTGTTTCCTCTCTGTAAGGGGTAGAGGAGCTAGTGATGCTGCCCTTACCAGCCTTAGGTACAATGATTTGTAGGGGAGTAGTACTGGTAAAGAGTCCCAAGTTGAGGGTCTCAGCGATGATATTGCCCACTACCACATAGTCCTCAGAAAGGAGCCACTCCTTAGGGGAGATAACAAGGATACTATCCACGGCATTTACCTTAGGATAGTTCTCATCTACTCCCTTGATATAGGCAATATAGTTCTTGCCCCTGCTGTTGAGAAATACGCGCTCCTCCAGTACCTTAGTATACGAGGCGACTACACCACTTTCCTTAAGAGCAGTCTCCTGCATGGGAGAAAGCGAGAAAATCTTTCCTGTTTTAGGAAAAATCTTCAGATCAGGGTCAAAGAAGTTAGAAAAAGACATGCTAAAGGTTCTCAAGCCTGAAAAGCCCGCCAAGACAATCATCAGCGATGCCCCTCCTACAATAAGGACAAAGATGGACATGCGATTGATGATGTTAATCACATTCTGCGAGCTCTTGGAGCGGACATAACGCCAAGCTATGAAGAGAATTGCTTTCAACAGACTAAGATTTTTTGCGTTTGATAAGCAATTCAGGGTTTTCTATAGGGTTCTCTTCTCCCTTGAGGGAGTGCTCTATTTGGGAGAGATACTCCAAGGAATCATCTAAAAAGAAAGTAAGATCAGGCATCTTTCGAAGCTGATAGCGCACTCGCTGGGCTACCTCATGCTTTATCTGGGCACTATTGGACTGTATGGCCGAGAGAATTTCCTTGCCTTGCTCGCTGGGAAATACACTGATATATACTTTAGCCTGTGTCAAATCCACGGTAATAGCCACTTTGGTAACCGATATAATAAGATTGGTCAGCCCGCCTGATTGTACAGCTCTGCCCAAGATATCTCCTAAGTCCTCTTGCAAGAGGCCTGCTATCTTCTTTTGGCGATTGGTCTCCATACTACGAAAATTATAAACGTTGCAAAGGTAGAAATATTTTTTCAATAATTGTAGTTTTTATCAAAAAAATTGTATCTTTGCGCTTTACTAAGTAATTTAATTTATACGATTAAAAATAATGACTAAATTAACGAAATTAACAAACGATATATTTTCTTTCCTCTCAGCTTTGGCTGTAAATAATAATCGTGATTGGTTCTTAGATAACAAAAAAGACTATGAACAAGCGAAAAAAGAAGCAAATAGCTTCTTTCAAGCAGTGTATGATAAGATCAGTGCGAAGGATCACTTGGGACCTATCAAGATATATCGTATCTATAATGATCTGCGCTTTGCCAAAGACAAGCCCCCTTACAAGACACACTTTGGTCTCTACTTTCCTCGTCTACAACCGCACTATCGCGGCGGATATTACTTGCATCTAAGCCCTGAGGGGAGTTTTGTAGGAGGAGGCTTTTTCAATCCTGAAGCCAAAGACCTACTTAGGATACGCCAAGAAATAGCCATGGAGCCAGAGGCTTTCTCTCAGATAATGACCTCTACCCCTATAGTGAAGTATTTCAATGGCCAACTCTTTGGCGATGAGGTTAAGACCGCCCCAAAGGGATTTAGTAAAGATGATCCCATGATTGCTTACCTGAGGAAGAAACAGTTCTTGCTCAAGAGAGATTTTGCCCCAGAGGCTGTCCTTGAAGACTCATTTTTTGAGGAAGTAGTAGCTTCTTTTTTGGCTATACGTCCTTTCTATGATTTTATGACAAGGGCACTGACAACCGACCTTAACGGAGAATCCCTATTTGATTAGTAACTTTTTTAATTTTTAATAGAATGAAAATAACACTTTCACGCATCATTGTAACATCCTTTGCTATGTTCTCCATCTTCTTTGGAGCAGGGAACTTTATATTGCCTCCCTTTTTGGGAAGAGCCGCAGGAGAACATTGGTTCTTAGTGGCTGTAGCCTTCTGTCTTTCGGCCGTACTGATTCCTATTTTGGGTGTAGTGGTACAGGCACGCTTGCAAGGTTCTGTATTGGATTTTGGTAAGAAGGTCAGCTCTTTTGTAGCGATTCTCTTAGGCTGCCTGCTCTATGGTATGTGCTTGGCTTTTCCTATGCCACGTACAGCCTCAGTAAGTTATGAGATGATTTCAGCAACTTTTGCTCCCGATCTACCTCAATGGGTGATGTATGTCTTCTATATAATCTACTTCTTTTTGGTAGGCTATCTATGCTTTCAGCGCAATAAGATATTGGATGTATTGGGCAGATATCTTACCCCTCTTATGGTCGGAATTATCCTCTTGCTCATTATCATGGCTATCTTCTATCAAGGAGATATAGCAGTATCCTCCTTTGAGAATCCTATTGCAGAGGGACTTTTGGAAGGTTATCAGACTTATGATGCGATGTCCTCTATCATTATCGGAGGGGTGATTGTAGCCTCTTTGGCCTTGGATAATTCCTTTGACAAGCGTCAAGTAAAGCGCTTAACGATCTATGCTGGGATAGGCAGTGGTATATTACTATTTATTACCTATGCGGGCTTTATCTATACAGGGGCATCCCAAGGGAGTTATTTTCCAGAGGTAGAAAAGCGTGTACTTCTTTTAGCGCTGATTACCAAGCATGTATTGGGAGGTTTTGGAGGCGTACTTCTTAGTATTGCTGTAAGTATCTCTTGCTTCACCACAGCAGTAGGAATCATCACAGGAGGGGCTGAATTTTTCCAAGGACTTGTCAAGGGGAATGAACGTACTTATAAACTATTTGTTACAATTCTCTGTATATACTGCCTTATTGTAGCACCTTTTGGAGTGGATTATATCATAAAGATTGCCTATCCTGTATTGGTACTATTCTATCCAACCGTAATTGCTTTGGTATTCTTACACCTACTTCCTGCCAAATTGGCTTCAAGAAATGTATTCAAGGCGGTAGCAGCAGTAACATTTATCACAACCATTCCTATTTTCTTAGAACAAATAGGCTACAAACTCTTTGAAGTACCTCTCCCATTACACCAATATGGGCTCTCTTGGATATGTCCAGCACTTTGGGCGTGGGTTACTACTATACTTATAGAGAAATTGATTATAAAACCTTCTGAACAGGCAAAACACGAATAAAGTGAATACTATTCCTAAACCGCTCCAGAGAGCACTTCAAGAACGTGAAGCGGCGGGGACACTCCGCCGCTTATCTCAGGAGAGTTACCCTATTGATTTCTATTCCAATGATTATATAGGGTTAGCTAAAAATGCAGCTGTTAGGGAAAAGGCTCATACAATACTTCAGTCCTATCCCTTGCAAAATGGCAGTACAGGCTCTCGCCTCCTATCGGGGAATTATCCCTTGATTAGAGAAGCTGAGAGTTATTTGGCTGCTTTTCATGCCGTAGAAAAAGGGCTTTTGTTTAATTCGGGTTATGATGCCAATGTGGGAATTTTCTCCTCTATTCCACAAAAGGGTGATGTGGTGTTATATGATCAGTATATACATGCTTCTATTCGTGATGGCTTGCAACTGAATAAGGCGCAGAACTTCAAGTTTAAGCATAATTCTCTTTCGGATTTACAAGAAAAGCTACAGCGCTTTGCCGCTACAGCCACAACCCTCTATATAGCTACCGAATCAGTCTTTTCTATGGATGGTGATACACCCGACTTGCTTGCTATGGTAGCACTTGCCAAGCAGTACAATGCTTATATCATTATAGATGAAGCCCATTCGGTAGGGGTATTTGGCCAGAAAGGGGAGGGGCTTTGTCAGGCTTTGGGAATAGAGAAGGATATTTTCTTACGCCTGATTACCTTTGGTAAGGGAATAGGCGCTCATGGAGCCTTGGTTCTAGCTCAAACGGAGGCGATAGATTATCTGATCAACTTCGCACGTTCGTTTATCTATACCACGGCCGCCGCTCCAGAAAGTGTAGCGACACTATTGGCTGCTTATGCACTGTTGCCAGAGACAGAAGAACGCTCCCGCTTACATGAGAATATTGCCTTTTTCCGAGAGAAGGCACAAGTCTTGTCTCAAGAAAAAGGCCTTACTTTCATTGATTCAACCTCTGCTATACAGGGGCTTATCATACCTGATAGTCAAAGGGTTAAGCAAGTAGCTGCTCACTTACAAGACAAGGGTATGGGGATAAAACCGATTCTTTCTCCTACAGTCCCCAAGGGGGAAGAACGCCTGCGTATATGTCTGCATAGCTATAATACAAAAGAGGAAATCACCCAACTATTTCAAGGGATTAGTAAAGAGTAAATAACGAAAAGTGAATAGTGAAGAAATTTTCACTATTCACTTTTCGTTATTCACTTAAAAGTATTCGATTTTCTTCAAAGATCAAAGGTGTTTCAGGAAAATCAGTCTTGGTCAGGCGTTTCATTTCCTCAAAGACTTTATAATTGGGGTCAAGTTCCAAGCCATTGGTTTTGCTTTGTTTGGTAGAGATGACTTTGGCATAGAGGAAATTGCCCTTGCGATCAAGTTTGATATCCAAAAGAGGAGCCATACCATTAGGCCCACTGAGGTTGAAGGTACCATAGGTATTGAAGTTTCCCATACTATAGGCAATGAACTTCTGCTTATATACCTCCACAGCACGCGTTACATGAGGGCCATGGCCTAAGACAATATCGGCGCCTGCATCTATAACAGCGTGAGCAAACTTGTATACATTGCCTCGATTTTCTCCAAAGAAGTATTCATTTTGGCGAGGAACATGGGTATGGCTGGCGCCTTCAGCTCCACCATGGAAAGAGACGATTACGATGTCGGCCATAGAGCGCAGTTCCTTTACCAAATCGGTGGCTTGCTCCAAATCATTTACTGAAAGCATATTGCTATTGGGAGAAAAAGCGCAAAAACCGTACCTGACCCCATCTTTTTCAAAGACTACTGACTTGTTTTCCACAGGGCCTGCATGATAGATTCCTACTTCATCTAATACACGAGCGGTATTGCGTCTTCCTTTTTCTCCAAAGTCATTGGCATGGTTATTGGCCGTGCTCATCAGGCTAAATCCTGCCTCTTTGAGGATTTTTCCATAGCGGTCAGGCATACGAAAAGCATAACAAGTGCCCGCCTTGGAGTTCCTACACTTTTCTGAATTACCAGAATCCAAGATAGCTCCCTCTAAGTTTCCAAAAACAATATCTCCATTTAGAAAAGGCTTGACCTCCTTAAAGCTCTCTAAGGCATCATCTTTTGGGAGGTGCCCAGCAGGAAAGCCTGAACCAATCATCACATCACCAACAGCTACTATAGAAAGGGTATCTTTGACAGGGGAAAGGGTATCTTTGACAATGGTGAGCATCTCCTTAGCAGGGGGAAGCGAATCTTTTACAACAGACAGTGTATCCTTAGTAGGGACTACCTGTCCATAAAAGAAACTGGTGAAAGCCAAAGAAATAGCTACTGAGAAAACATAAGGTATCTTCATAAATTTTATATTTAAAAAAGAGGTAAATCACAGAAAATTTACCTCTTATCATGTAAATAATTATTCGTTTTTATTGGAAAAATCGGGAATGACGTGTAATGTTCATTTCTTTGTCTATCATTTTTCCATTTTCTATAAAATCATAGAGAGAAGTGGCTGTATAGGGAGCTAAGAGTGCACCATGGGTACCCAATCCGTTGAGAATAAACAAGTTTTTATACTTTGGGTGTACCCCTACCAAAGGGCGGCGATCTTTCACTGTAGGACGAATACCTGCCATTTGTCCTGTGATACGATAGGGACAGCTGATCAGTCGTTCGAGCTTCTCTATAAGCGTCTGCCTACCATGAGCAGTAGGGGAGGGGTCTTTGTCGTCATTGTCATAGGTAGTACCTATTTTGAAAGTATTGCCGCCTAAAGGAGCGATAAAACCATCGGACTTGAGTACCCCATCCAGTTGTAGGTCATCTGCTTCAAAACTAAGTAGTTCCCCCTTGCTTCCTACCATAGGTAGGTAATTGAAAAAGGGATTATGCACCATACCATAGCCCTCACAGAAGACAACCCGCTTGGCCGAAATACCCTTGTAGCTTACACAATCCTCCTTTATCTGCAAGGCGTCATACTCCAATTTCTCTTGGAAATACACGCCCTCTTTCTGTAATTTTTCTTGATAGGCAGGAATGAGTACACGTGTATTAATCAACCCTGTATGTAGTACTTCTCCTACGCCAAAAGGTGTCTCTACATAAGGGGAGAGACTGCTACGTACCTCTGTGGAGAGGTATTGGGATAGGATAGGCTTGTCGGAGGCCACGAACCAGTTATTCTTTTCCTCCACTGAGGTAAATTTCCTAAATACGCGAGTCTTATAGATGAAAGAGGTGGCCAACTTGCGTTCTATTTCACCAAAGAAAGGAAGCAGTAAGGCCATCTGCTCCTCTACCCTCCACACAGGGGTGAAGCGCTTGAGAATAATAGGATTAAACATGGCTCCTGCTACCGTAGTAACAGGGATAGGATCATCACTGAAGACCATAAAGGACTTTTGGTGTTTTTCCAACAGATGTACCAAACTACACCCCGCAAAGCCAAAACCTACGATAATATAATCTTTCATTATTGATTTTGGGGTATCAGTTTATTTCCTGTTCTTGTGCAATAGATGATATTCCACAAGGCCATCAATAGGTTTGCGGATGACCCTACCTACTTTTAGGCCGTTTTTAGCAAATACATCTTTGACTACATCTTGCAAATAGAAAGCGATACTACCTACAAAGTTGATAGGCACTTCATTGCGGGCTTCGTATTGTACTACCCAGTGATCAATGAATAGCTGTACACCTTCTCGGATGATGCGTTGGCAATAAGCATCATTCTTGTTCTCCACTAAAAAGCGAGCAAAAGTAGCCAAGTAGCTATTAGGGTTAGGCAACTTATATAGGTGAGACTTGATCACATCGGAATTAAGCTCATATTCGTGTTCGAATTTGTTTCTTAGGTGTTCGGGCATGATTTTGAAGTAGTAATCTACAATAAGCCTTTTTCCAAAGAAGTTACCACTACATTCGTCCATAAGAGAGTAGCCCAAGGAATCTACTGCTTGGTGTAGTTTTTTTCCGTCCCAGTAGGAACAGTTAGCCCCAGTACCGAGAATACCTACAATGGCTCTTTCTCCATCGGCTGTAGTGGCATGTACTGCCGCATATGTATCTTCTTTTACCACTATAGTTGCATTGGAGAAGAAGCGCTGTAGAATAGCTTGTAGGAATAAGCGAAGGCGCTCTGTTCCACAACCTGCTCCATAGAAATATACATAGCGAGCACGCTTGCGGTTCTCATTGAGCTGTTCGTTGGTGGTAAGACGCTCCATGGCGATTTCCTCTGTAAGTACCTCAGGATTAAGCCCTAGGGTCTGGGTGCCGAATTCTTTCATCCCTTTTTCGTTTAGTACAGTCCAATCGGCTTTGGTTGCACCACTATCTACTATAAAAATCATAATTTTGAGGTATTAAGTGACTATATTTGAAAAAAAGACGTATGCTTTTAAGAAAATCACACGTCTTTTTTCTCTTCTAAAGATTAAATAGAAGCTACATGTTGGGCTAAATCTACCAATTTGTTAGAGTAGCCAGATTCATTATCATACCAAGAAACTACCTTGAAGAAGTGGTCGTTAAGTTCGATACCAGCTTTAGCATCATAGATAGAAGTATTGGTACAACCTACGAAATCTTGAGATACTACAAGCTCGTCAGTGTAAGCTAAGATGTTCTTAAGTTCTCCTTCAGAGGCTTTTTTCATAGCTTCGTTGATTTCCTTAAGAGAAGTAGCTTTTTTAGTCTTTACAGTCAAATCCACTACAGAAACGTCGGCTGTAGGTACGCGGAAAGCCATACCAGTAAGCTTACCGCTGAGTTCAGGGATTACTTTACCTACTGCTTTGGCAGCTCCAGTAGAGGAAGGAATGATGTTGATAAGTGCAGAACGTCCGCCTCTCCAATCCTTTTTAGAAGGACCATCTACAGTAAGCTGAGTAGCGGTAGTGGCGTGTACAGTAGTCATAAGAGCTTCATCTATACCGAAGTTATCATTGATAACCTTAGCAATAGGAGCCAAGCAGTTAGTAGTACAAGAAGCGTTGGATACGATAGTATCGGTAGGTTTTACGCTCTTGTGGTTTACACCCATTACGAACATAGGAGCATCGGCAGATGGGGCAGAGATAACTACCTTCTTAGCTCCAGCGTTAAGGTGCGCTTGTGCTTTTTCCAAAGTAGTGAAGATACCTGTACATTCGAGTACTACATCAGCACCTACTTCATTCCATTTGAGGTTGTTAGGGTCTTTCTCAGCAGTAATGCGAATGGTTTTTCCATCTACTACAAGGTGTCCGTTTTCAGTCTTTACATCCAAAGGGAAAGTACCGTGAACAGAGTCATATTTTAGCAAATAGGCAATGTACTCAACATCTTGTAGATCGTTGATACCTACTACTTCTACATTGGCACGTTTTGAAATAGCTCTAAAAGCCAAACGGCCAATACGTCCGAATCCATTGATTCCAATTTTTAATACTGACATAAAATTTTGTTTTTAAATTATTTGTATAATACTATTATTTGTGTTCGCGTGAGGACAATTTCTTAGAAAGCATATAGATACCCACTACCATCAGGATGAGTCCTGCCATAAGGACATACTGCTCTTGGAAAAATCTATATTCCTTTTTGGACTGTAGGTAGAGCAGTAGTACTCCTATAATCATAAGGGTATAAGCAACTATATTGGTTTTCTTTACTATACTCATGGTTGTCTTTTAAGAGTGAATGCGTAATAATTCCTTTGCCAATTCTATCATTCTAGGGTCTCCAGTGTGCTTGAGCGGCTCATCGGAGAGCTTGACGGTCTTTACCCATTCGTGGTCGGAAGTAAGTACTTCGGTGAGTTTCATCACAATATTCATAGGACGTAGACCTACATCATTCGTAAGGTTGGTACCTATACCGAAAGAAAAACCTATTTTACCACGGCAGTATTTGGTGATGGATTCCACCTTTTCAGGGGTTAGCCCGTCGGAGAAGATGATATATTTGGAAAGAGGATTGATACCGAATTTCTTATAATGTTCTATGGTTTTGTTGGCAAACTCAATAGGGTCACCGCTATCGTGGCGTACCCCGTCAAATAGTTTGGCAAACTTGGTATCGAATTGTTTGAAAAAGACGTCGGTTGTGTAAGTGTCAGAGAGGGCAACGCCCAAATCCCCTCTATAGACGTCCACCCAGTGCTCTAGGGACATGGCGTTGGACATCTTAAAGCCATATTCAGCGGCATGAAACATAAACCATTCGTGGGCATGAGTTCCAATGGGTTTTACCTGGTACTTCATGGCGAAGTGCACATTGCTTGTCCCTGTGAAGTTATAGCGGTGGGACTTGGTAAGGGTCTGCATCACCAAATCATGTGTGCGATATGAGTGCCTTCTGCGGGTGCCGAACTCTGCAAAAATGACATCAAGAGCTTCATAATCATGTATCTTGTGGGAAGTATTGGCTATAATCTGATCATCGCTCCAAGCCACGGCTCCTGTGAGCTTGTAGTATAATTCACTAATGGTAGCCAGTAAGGGGACTTCCCATAGAATGGTTCTGTACCAGTAGCCTTCTACACTTACTTTAAGCTCTGTCCCTTCTTGCGAGATATGCACCTCTGAAGGGTCATAACGATAACCTTCTAAAAAGTCAATATAGGCAGGATTCAGATAAGGGCAAGAAGTTTTTAGAAAGTTTTTTTCTTCTTTGGATAACTTGAGTTGTCCCATTTGATTCACCGCCTCCTGCATAGCCTGAGCAAACCCCTCTGGAAATTCGTGCTTTCCACGATTGATAAACTCATAACGCCCCTTGATAGCAGGAAAGAGTTTTACTACGGCACACTGCATAGTGAACTTGTAGAAATCATTATCTAAGATAGAAGTAAATATAGGAGGTATATGTACTGACATAATTATAATATATGTTCTTTTTAAAATCACACAAAGGTAAAAAAAAAAAATCAGAAAACAAAGATATTTTTCAAATTTATTATAAATAATCTATAACTAATTGAAATACAGATAGAAAAGAAATAATTGTTTTTTGCAGATAAAAAAAATCATTTTTTTCTTTGCAGGAAAAAAAAAAAGTTATACCTTTGCACCCGAATTCAAGAGAGTTCTTTTGGAGAAATGGCAGAGCGGTCGAATGCGGCGGTCTTGAAAACCGTTGAGGGTAACACCTCCGGGGGTTCGAATCCCTCTTTCTCCGCAATACATTGATTTTTAAGGTTTAGTTAGAAGGCTTGAGGGCACTCCTCAAGCCTTTTTAGTTATTCCCTGAGCTAAGACTTCTTACAAAGAGAAAAGAGAGCTAATAAAGAAAACACCTCTCCGAATAAGGAAAAGGTGTTTTCACTGAACTTAAAATTATAAAATTATGTACTATTTAGTTATTGTCCAAAATCGCTTTGATTCTCTTATAGTTAGTCATATCATTAAGAGATAGGTAAATATTGGAAAGGTATTCCAATACAGTTTTGTTAGGATTCTTAGGATTGTTCTTTACATACTCATTCAATACTTCAGCTGCTAAGCGGTAAGAAGTATCTTTGCTGTTTTTAAGCTCATTAAATCTCTTGATGTCGTTGGCTGTATTTCCCAAGGCATTCATCTGATCCACAAGAGCATCTCCTTCGTTAGCATAAGTAGTTGCACAATTCATTGCCGCATTGGCGTTGTCTGGAGCTATCTTGAGGGCTTTTTGGAAATATTTTCTTGCCTCTGCATTGTTACCTCTTTGTAGGTTCATTACCCCAATATTGTATTGTGCATCGGCATTGTCAGGTTGTAGGTCGGTAGCCTCTTTCATAAGAGCTTCGAACTTGTCCATATTGCCCAATTGATAATATACATTAGCCTCTTGCATGATTAGCTCCCCGTCCTTAGGATAGTTTTTGCGCGCAAATTCAAAAGCCTTAATTGCTTCATCCTTCTTTCCTTGATCTACATAGAGGTAAGCGATGTTACGGATGATTTCACCTCTCTTGGATGGGGTTTTCTCCTGAGTAGGGTTGGAGTAATTTCCCGTTTTCATCTTCATATCGCGTGTAGCCTTATCAGCAGATTTTTCTATTTGGCCTGTTTCTTTGTTCTTAGCAGCATAGAGCGTCTCAGAACCATCATATTTTAGGTCTTTCAGTTCCAAGAAGTAGTTGAGTGCCATTTGGTTTTCCTTGCATTGAGTAGCTGAAACAGCTGCATTGTAGAGGAATAAGGTATCTCTTGGGCTAAGGCGATATACTTGCTCAAAGGCAAGAGCTGCTTCTTTGAAATCATTCTTTTGATAAGAAGCCTGTCCTTTTTCTACGGCGATTCTTGCGCCTTCGTTTTTAAGCATATCTAACTCAGAGGAACTTTTTCCACCCACTTTTTTTGCTTCGGCAAAGGCAGTAGAGGCTTCTGACAAGGAGTTAATCACATCTTTTCCTGCAATGGCTTTTTTGAGTCCTAATTCTCCTTTTAAGAGATAATATTCTGCTGAATATTTTCTATCAGCAAGTGCTACATTTTTTACACTTTCCAATAATGTTTGTGCTTGAGAAAATTCATTCTTCTCAATGGCCTTCTTCACTTCTTTCAATTCCTTCTTTTGAGCAAATGAAACAGCTGAAACAGTGAGTGCTGTTATTAGTAGCATACTTTTTTTCATGGTAATTTAGTTTTATGTTTAACTTATAATTATTTATTCTTCAGTAGGGGTAAGTTCCTCATTTTCTCCTTCGGGGAGTTGCTCATCTTCTTTCATCACTTTGGCTACAGCTGCAATAGAGTCGTTACCTTTGATATTGATTAGGCGTACTCCTTGGGTGGCACGTCCCATAACACGGAGATCACTTACAGGCAGGCGAATGGCCATACCTGACTTGTTGATGATCATTAGGTCATCCTCTTCCAGTACAGACTTGATAGCGACCAAGTTGCCTGTTTTTTCAGTTACAGAAATGGTCTTTACTCCCTTACCACCACGGTTAGTGATACGATAAACGGCCTCGCCTGTCTCAGGGTCATCAATGAAAGTACGCTTACCATAACCATTTTCGGAGACTACCAATACGGTTTCCTCCTTAGGATTCTCTATGGTAATCATGCCAATAACCTCATCATTGGCTTCGTCGTCAAAGGAGATACCACGTACTCCTGATCCGCTACGACCTACAGCACGTACCTTTTCTTCAGGGAAACGAATGGCCTTGCCTGATTTCACGGCAAGCATTACTTGGCTATTGCCAGAGGTAAGGCGTGCTTCCAATAGCTCATCGTCTTCCTTGATAGTAATGGCAACAATACCATTCTGTCGTGGACGAGAGTATTGTTCTAAGCAAGTTTTCTTAATTACCCCTTTCTTAGTTGCCATAACTACATAATGGCTATTGATATAGTCTTGTTCCTTGAGATCATGGGTACAGATAACAGCTTTGACAAGGTCATCAGCAGCGATATTGATAAGGTTCTGAATGGCGCGTCCTTTGGTATTCTTACCACCTTCAGGGATTTCATACACTCTGAGCCAGAAGCATTTACCTTTTTCGGTAAAGAAAAGCATATACTGGTGATTGGTACCGACAAAGAGGTGTTCTATAAAGTCTTTATCACGGGTAGCAGAGGCTTTTTGTCCTACACCCCCACGAGCTTGGGTCTTGTATTCATTGACAGAAGTACGCTTGATATAGCCTGCATTGGAGATGGTAATGACTACTTGTTCGTTAGGGATAATATCCTCTATAGAGATATCACCGCCAGCATATTCAATTACAGAGCGACGTTCGTCCCCATATTTGGCTTTTATTTCTAAAAGTTCGTCCTTAATAATCTGGGTACGACGTTCTTTGTGAGCAAGGATATCTTCTAAATCTAGAATAACCTCTAACATTTGTTCGTATTCCTCACGGATTTTATCAAGTTCTAAGCCAGTGAGTCGTCCTAAGCGAAGATCTAGTATTGCTTGAGCTTGTAACTCAGAAAGTTCAAATTCCTCAATTAATCCTACTTTAGCTATTGAAGGTTCCTTTGAATTTCGGATGATGTAGATCGCTCTATCTAAGGTATCTTGAGTAGCAATAACTTTCATGAGTCCCTCCAAGATATGGATACGTTCCTTGGCTTTTCTTAGCTCATATTGGGTACGCCTATATACTACATCATGGCGATGTTCTACAAAATGGTATATTAAGTCCTTGAGGTTCAGTTGTTCAGGGCGACCATTGACTAAGGCGATATTATTCACGCTAAAAGAAGATTGTAGGGCAGTGTGCTTGAAAAGGTTGTTCAATACTACATTAGGAATGGCATCTTTCTTGAGTTCATATACGATACGCATTCCTCCCTTACCTGTCTGATCTACAATGTCGGCCAATCCGTCGAGTTTGCCTTCTTTGACCAAATTGGAGGTTTGTTCACGCATGGTTTCAGGATTCACCTGATAAGGCACTTCGGTAACAACGATATAATCGCGGTTATTGATCTCCTCAAAGTGTGTTTTAGCACGTACAATCACGCGTCCGCGTCCAGTCTTAAAGGCCTCACGCACTCCATCATAGCCATAGATGATTCCTCCTGTAGGGAAATCAGGTGCCTTGATATACTCCATGAGTTCATCAATGGTAATATCTTGATTGTCAAGATAAGCAATAGTACCATCTACTACCTCAGCAAGATTGTGAGGCGGCATATTGGTAGCCATACCTACGGCAATTCCTGAAGAACCATTAACTAAAAGGTTAGGAATACGGGTAGGCAATACGGTAGGCTCCTCAAGGGTATCGTCAAAGTTCAGGGTATGATCCACTGTTTCTTTCTCGATATCTATGAGCATATCCTCAGCGATTTTTCGCATTCTCGCCTCAGTATAACGCATAGCGGCAGGAGAATCCCCATCTATAGAACCGAAGTTACCTTGTCCATCTACGAGCATGTAGCGCATATTCCACCATTGTGCCATGCGTACCATGGTATCATATACAGAAGAATCCCCATGTGGATGGTACTTACCGAGTACTTCCCCGACGATACGAGCGGATTTCTTGTGTGTGGTATTGCTACGTACACCGAGTTCATGCATTCCAAAGAGTACACGCCTATGTACAGGCTTGAGTCCATCGCGTACATCAGGCAAGGCCCTAGAGACAATTACCGACATTGAGTAGTCAATGTAGGCAGTCTTCATCTGGTCTTCTATGTTAATAGGAATGAGTTTTTCTCCTTCAACCATTGTAAAGTTACTTTTTATTTCAAGGTGCTAATTTACGACCTTTTTTTGAGATAAGAAAATAAAATTGAAAAAATTAGGCTTAAAATACGTTTTTAACGTTTTGTTGATTGTTAGTGGTTAGTTATTCGTGGTTAATTTATGATTGGTATCACAAATCACTGCCTAACGATCTTCTGTTGGGTATTGAGGGCAAATTGTTCTAAGAGTACTTCCTTGTCATCACCCAAGAAATCGAAACTGTTGGGCTGAGCATGGCGTACGGTGTATAAGATTACTCCCTCTATACAACTCACCTTGAAACGTTTGCTTAGGTCCTCCAATAGCTGTGAGAGATTGTTATATTTGTCCTCTATACAAAGATTGAAGCTTATGGCTGAGTTCTGCAATAGGCTTACTTTTGTTTGATAAGTAGCCAAAAGATTGAAAATGAAGCTGATATTCTCTTCGGCAATAAAGGAAAAATCCAAGGAAGAGAGTGATAATAGGTGCTGATTTTGCTTGCGTATGTAGCAAGGAATCTTTGGTGATAATTCCTTGACATCGCATACGGAACTTCCTGCTTCATTGGGGTTTAGGAAAGAACGTACATTTAGCGGGATATTCATCTTTTGGAGGGGTTGTAGGGTCTTGGGGTGAATCACCGAAGCCCCATAGAAAGCCAGTTCTATAGCCTCTTGGTATGGAATCTTCTCAAGTAGCTGGGTATCAGAGAAATATCTCGGATCGGCATTGAGTACGCCTGCTACGTCTTTCCAGATAGTAACATTCTCAGCCTCAAGGCAGTAGGCGAAGATAGCGGCAGAGTAGTCCGAACCTTCTCTACCTAGGGTAGTGGTAAAGTAGTTCGGGTCGCTGCCTATGAAGCCTTGAGTGATGTACATAAGGGAGGGGTTGATATTCTCAGTAATATTGCGCTTGGTCTCCTCCCAATCTACTTCCCCTTCTCGGTAGTTGCTATTGGTTTTCACTAAGTTACGTGCATCAAGCCAAGTGTTACGTATCCCTCTATCATTGAGGTAATGGCTAATAATATGAGTGGAGATAAGTTCCCCGAAACTCACTATTTGGTCATAGACAAAACTATGTTTGGGTGATTTGTTGCGTTCTAAGAAAGAGGAAATTTCCCCAAAAAGCCCATCTATTTTCCAATAAATAGGATGATTTTTATTCTCAAAGAGTTCTCCAATGATTTGGTAATGGAAGTCCTTTACCTTTTGGAGGCTTTCGTCTAAAGCATTTTTATTTTCATTGAAATAATTGGTTACCACTTCTTCTAGGGCATTAGTTGTCTTTCCCATAGCAGAGATTACGATAAGGATATCTCGGTGGGTAGTATTTTCAAGGATAGAGGCCACATTGCGTACGCTTTGAGCGTCTTTGACGGAGGCACCTCCGAATTTGTAGATTTGCATAAAGGAATTCGTTAGGATTATGAGATTAAAAAAGCTATCTTCACAAAGACAGCTTTTTTAAATATGAAAAAATCAATTAAACATTCTCATTGAGCATCGTTGGCATCACAAGCATATAGATCTTCTCCCCTTCGTCCAATCCGTCGGCTGGGGTGAGGATACCAGGGCGATTGGAGTATGACATCTCAAGAAGGATATCGTCGGAGGATAGGTTACTGAGCATCTCCATGAAGAACTTAGAGTTAAACCCTATTTCCATGTCATCACCTTCGTAGTTACAAGGAATGGTTTCATTAGCCCTATTGTTGTATTCTATATCTTCGGCAAAGATTTGTAGGGAGTTACCTGTAATTTTCACACGCATCTGGTGAGTTGCTTTGCTGGCAAAGTTGGAAATACGCTTGGTAGAGTTGAGCAATAGCGTACGATTGACAATCAGTTTATTAGGATTTTCCCTAGGAATAACCGCTTCGTAGTTGGGGTAAGTCCCGTCAATAAGGCGGCATACATAATCCAATTGGTCAAAGGAGAACTTAGCATTGCTTTGGTTATACTCTATAGTTACCTCAGTTTCGCTTCCAGCGAGAATCCCTTTGAGCAAGTTTAGTGGTTTCTTAGGGATGACAAAGGAGGAAGGTTCTGCGGATTTGATATCTTGGCGCTCGTATTTTACTAATTTATGGGCGTCAGTAGCGGCAAAGATAAGCGCCTCTTCGGTAAAGTTGAAGAAAACCCCATTCATAATAGGGCGTAAGTCATCATTTCCTGTAGCGAAGAAGGTACTCTGTATAGCAGTAGCTAAGATATGCCCTTTGAGAGTTATATGATTGGCATTTTCTATTTCTACTACAGTGGGGAACTCCTGGCTATCTAAGTAGGCAAGGGTATATTTACCATTGTTAGACACAATATCTATCGTATTGTTGTCATTGATGATGAAGGTAAGCGCTTGTTCGGTAAAGGTTTTGAGCGTGTCAATCAAAATCTTATAAGGGACAACTATACTTGCCGTATCGGTACTTTCTACTTCTATGACACCTTTGATTGTAGTTTCTAAGTCAGAGGCCGATACGATTAGTTTATTTTCAGATAATTCAAAAAGGAAATTCTCCAAGATAGGCATGGTGTTGTTGCTATTGATTACACCTCCTATAATTTGGAGCTTTTTCAATAAATACGAACTAGATACGATAAATCTCATGATATGCTTTTATGCGTTTAAAATATGTGCAAAGGTATTCCAAAAAAGGGAAACTATAAAATTTTTGACTTAATATTAAGAAAATCGCTTTTTATACCAGAATCTTACCCCTAAGCCTAATAGAGTCAGAGTGAGTAGAGGTACGATAAAAGCAATTGATTTCCAATAGGTTGCTTCTTTATCCAATATTTTCTTGTCCAAGAAGGCCAAAGAAACTTTCTTGTTGCGTAGGCTTAGGAAAGCGGTGTCATCTAGGAGGTAATTGACGCAGTTCTGCAAGAAAGCCTTGTTGTCAAAATACTGGTTTGTCCATTTGTCATAGCCAAGCTCTGTAGGTGCTCCCTGCTGAATATCATTGCGGATGATGTCCCCATCGGAGATAACAATCATTTTGTTAGGTACGCTTTGGTCTTTGTCCTCAAGCTCAGCAATGGGCTTTACTCTATTCTTGAAGGCAGAGGTAAAACTGCCCTCTAGAAGTACAGCCACTGGGAAATTTCCTTTTTCATAGCCCTCAGTTGTTTTCTCTGGGAAGTCGAGAATGATTTCCCTAGGGGTTCCTTCTGTCTTGGAAAGGGGAGAGGAGGTGAGCAAAATGGACTTTTTGATGCCATTGCTTAGTGTATCTATGCTACTGACGAACTGTAGGCGGATACCGTCCAAGTTCTTGTTGATCATATGGTTATTAGCCGAAAGGATCATAGGGGAATATACCCAAGGGATAGGGGTGTATTGGGTTTGGCTACCACTGCCCTGAGCCACTACAATTTGGGTAAAGTACCAATCGTTGATAAGATCATAGTTCAGGCGTACTCCGTATTTGAAGAGCATATCTGTCAGGTTGAGGTTTAGGGGCATGGCCATAGTACGCCCTTGCTGGCGGAAGAGTTCCTCTAAGGAAGCCGCCACAGGGTCTAAAAGCCACAACACCCGCCCTCCATTCATGATATATTGGTCAAGGACTTGTTTCTGCTCATCGGTAAAGGGTATGGTGGGTTTGGCTATGATACATAGTTGAAATTCAGAGAGTTGCTTGAGTGTCTTCTCTGGAGCGGTAGCTACCGAGTCTAGGACAAAGGGCGCTAAGTGGTAGTATTGCTGTTCCAAGCGCAAGAAGTCTGCAATCTGAATATCAGCTAAGGTACCATTGCTTCTGATAACAGCTATATTTTTCTGTTTCTCTAAAAAGAGCTTATAGAGCGCATCGGAGAAGGCATACTCCAAGTTTTGTACAGAGAATTGTATTTTTTCCTGAGAGGAAGCGCCCAATTTGTTGCGCAATAAGGGAACTCTCTCTTGCTTGTCTCCCTTGGTGATAATAGCCCAAGGAATAATATATTCCTCGGAAGTCGTCGCTCCAGTGGAGGAAGTAATCATAAGAGGGGTAAAGCCTTCTGCACTTAGGGCTTGTAGTTGACTATCTACATCCTTGCCCTCCAAAGGGTTGACAAATTCAAAATGAATATGCTTATTGGCTGCCTTGTATTCCTCCAATAGCTGTAGGGTCTCGGTCTGTAAACGCTTGTACTCAGCGGGGATGTTTCCTTTGAGTAATACCTTGATATCTATAGGAGCTTTCACCTTAGATAGAAGTTGCAAGGTAGTAGGGGAGAGGGTATAGCGCTTGTCCGAGGTGAGGTCAAATCGCTTATATAGTAGTTGACTCACTCCTATAATCCCTCCCAAAAGGAGTAGTAATAGACAAATGGAGAAAAGAGGTTTCTTTATGGATTTCATTTTTTTTCAGTCTGCAAAGAAAGTTGGGTTAAGTATAAAAAAAAGAAAATAAAGCAGGAGAAATAGACTATATTTCTCGTGTCAATCACCCCACGGCTGATGTCTTCAAAATGTACCTTGAAGCCAAAGGAGAAAAGCGAATTGGGAGTAAAGAGACCTATGAGCTCGTCCAATCCGAAGAATAGGAAAAAGTTCAGAAAAGTAGCGATAACAAAGGCAATAATCTGGTTCTGACTCATAGCCGAAGCAAACATGCCTACCGCTACAAAGGTAGCCCCCAGTAAGAAAAGCGCTATATAAGAGCCTATGGTACTGGCCATATCTATATTTCCCTTAGGAGCGCCTAATTGCCATACCATATATATATATACGCCTGAGAAAGCCAACAAAATCAGTAGAATGGCAAGTACTGACAGATACTTAGCAAGCACTATACGCCATACCGAGATAGGGTAGGTAAAGAGCAAAGGCAACATACCACTACGCTTCTCCTCGGAAATAATACGCATGGTAAGGGCAGGGACGAGAAAGACAAAGATCCATGCCGAGAGCAGAAAGAAGGGCTGCAAGGACGCAAAACCCGTTTGGAAGATGTTGTATTCCCCTGATAGAACCCATAGGAATAGGCCACTGAAAAGCATAAAAGCACCAATGACCACATAGCCTATAGCTGAGGTAAAGAAATAACGAATTTCTTTTTTGAACAAAGCATTCATGCTATGATTGAGCTAATAAAATTTGGGTCAAAATTACAATTATTTTTTCACTCAGACAAAAAATAGTTTTGAATTTTGAATTACTGACCACTAACCGCGGATAAAAATTTGGCATAATTATTGCTGTAGAGAGAGTATTTATTATTACAGAAATGAGAAGAATATTTTTATTTGTTGTTGCTCTTATGGCTTCTCTTACTCAAGCACAGAATGCCACTAAGGCTAAAGCTCTTTTGGATGAAGTGTATAAAAAAGTAACATCCTACAACAATATTTATATAGACTTTCGCTATTCCTTTGAGAATGCCAAAGAGCGTATCAAGCAGGATACCAGAGGTGATGTAACCCTTAGTGGACAGAAGTATCTGCTTAATTATATGGGAGTTACCAAAATCTTTGATGGTAAAAAAATATATACTATAGTTCCTGAGAATGAGGAGGTAACTATAGAGGATACCGAAAACAAAGACGACCAAATGATCAAGCCGTCCGAGATGCTGACTTTCTACAAAAAAGATTTTTCTTACAAATGGGATATTGTACAGCAAGTGAAAGGTCGTAAAATACAATATATAGAACTCAAACCTACCAAACCCGCTTCTGATATTAAGCTTATTTTGCTCGGTATAGATACCACTACCAAGCATATCTATAACCTTATACAAGTGGGGAAGAATGAGGCGAAAACAACCATTACGATCAATGAATTTAAGACTAACCAACCCCTAAGTGGCAACGAGTTTCTCTTTAACGAGAGCAAATACAAGAAATTAGGATATTACATTAACAAATAATCACTTAGGCAAGGCAAATCCCCTTTTATGAAAATACTGGATCGTTATATATTATCGCGTTTTATCTACAATTTCATAGCCTCTCTCTTTATCATTACACTGATTTTTGTCTTTCAAACCATTTGGCTTTATATAGATGAGTTGGTAGGCAAGGGACTGAGTATATTTGTGGTGATAAAGTTCATAGCCCTTATGCTGCCCAATCTCATTCCGCTGATTCTGCCCCTTACGGTGGTGTTATCATCTATAATGACCTTAGGAGCTTTGGGAGAGAGCTATGAGTTGGCAGCTATGAAAGCGTCGGGAGTGTCTTTGCTCAAGGCCTCTCGTACGCTTATTGTCTTTATGATACTGCTCAGTATTGGGGTTTTCTTCACCTTTAACAACCTACAACCTTGGTCTAATAGGAAGGTGGTAGCCCTCAGATCAAGTATTAGAAATAAGCAACCAGCACTGGCCATAAGTCAAGGGATATTCAATAATGTACAGGATTTTTCAATAAAAGTAGGTAGAAAAACAGGGGAAAACGGAGAGTTTCTAAATGATATAGTAATTCATAAACTCAATGCTTATAAGCAAAACCGCACTGTCATAAAAGCCAAAAACGGAACTCTCTCAGGACATAAGAAGGGTTCAGATATTCTACAGTTGGTGCTCAAGGATGGGGCTTACTATGAAGATGTGGATAATGATAATGCCAACTATCCCTTTGTGAAAGCAAAGTTCCAAACTCACATCCTTAATATAGATATTAGTTCACTTAATGAGGATATCAATTATAATGAGAATGCAGAAAAGGATTATTATAGAACAATGAATATCAGCCAATTATCCTATACTTTGGATTCTATAGTAGGGGATTATAGGCAGGAGTTGAAGGACTTTGGTGAGAACTTCTACAGGCGTACTGGGGTGAGTTATCTCTCTGATAAACAAACAGATCAGCAGCCTTCCTCTGGGGAAAAAGTCAAGAGTGCCACAGAACTACTCGACCGATATAAGGGAAAGGATGAGCATACCCAGATATATAGCCTAGCCAAAGATAATATTTCTTCTCTGATCAATAATATAGATAACAACAAGGAGAACATGGAGTACCAGCAGAAGCTAATTAATGTCTATCGCTTGACCCTAAGTGACAAGATTGCGCTGGCCATTACCTGCTTCGTACTCTTTTTCGTAGCGGCTCCCTTAGGGGCTGTAATTCGTAAGGGGGGGGTAGGTATGCCTTTGGTGGTAGCTATAGGATTGTTCTTGGCTTATTATTTCTCTGGACTATTAACCAAAAATATGGCAACCAATGGGAATATAAACCCCTATGTAGCTCCTTGGATTCCTACCTTTTTCCTATTGCCCTTAGGGGTATATCTTACTATCTTTGTCAATGAAGATAAGTCGGTTGGGAACTTTGGTGAACTGGTTTATAGAATAAAAAAACGCTTCTCAAAGAAAATAAAATCGTAATCAGATGTTGGATTTGTTAGGACGCTCGCTCTTGGATTACCAAAAGGGAGACCGCTCGGACGACGTACATGTAGAGACAAATATTTCAGAACGGGAAATTCTCTTCCGCTCTCACTTCTTCCGTTCTTTCTCCCAAATGATTCCTTTGGAACAATTAGCACTTACCAAGGCTCAGGGAAGGGTATTGGACGTAGGGGCAGGGACAGGCTCACATGTCTTATACCTACAAGAAAAGGGATTGGACGTGGTGGCGCTTGATATATCTGCTTTTGCTGTTGAGGTATGTAAACTCAGGGGCGTGAAGCAAGCTGTATGTGCCGATGTGCTGGACTATAACGGCAAGTTTGACACGATTCTTATGCTAATGAATGGTATAGGAGTTTGTCAGAAACTGTCAAAGATAGACCTTTATTTACAAAAACTAAAATCGCTTCTTACACCTACTGGGCAGATCTTGGCTACTTCTACCGATATTATTTATATGTTTGACCAAGATGAGGATGGGGGTTATATTGTGCCCATTGCCGAAGACGCTGATTATTATGGTGAACTTACTTATACCATAAGCTACAAGGGAAAGAAAGACTCCTTCCCTTGGCTCTTTTTGGATTATAATACCTTGCAAAATGCAGCCTATCACAATGGTCTTAGCTGTGAATTACAACAAGAGGGTGATGCCTTTAACTACTTGGCTAAGTTACAGATAGACCAGTGAGGAATTATTGCTTTACTTTTTTGCTTCCCTCATAGATGGTGTAATTGACCAAACGGCTCTCTAACTTACCGTTGAAGAGTTTTATCTTGCGAGAAGGGCGCAACCCTACCGACTTAAGGGCTTCAAGGTTGGAAGTAATGAACCATGCCTGGGTGTTGGTATATCCCCTCTTGAGTGTATCGCCTATTTGCTGGTAGAACACTTGTGGGTTGATTTCCAATCGCTCTCCATAAGGAGGATTAAATACCATAAAGAGAGGTTTGTCGTTTTCCTTCTTGGACTTGAAGAAATCCTGTTGGCGAATGGTGATATATTCGCTAAGTTGAGCATTTTTTACATTTTCCTTAGCTTTCATCACCGCAGATGGTGCTTTGTCATATCCATATAGCTGGTGGGAAAACTCTTTCGCTTTGCCCAGAGAACTATCAAAGATAGTTTCAAACAAATCTACATCATAATCAGCCCATTTCTCAAAGGCAAATTCCTTGCGATGGAGAGAGGCAGGAATATTACAAGCAATCATAGCAGCCTCTATCAGGAAGGTACCACTCCCACACATAGGGTCTAAGAAATCACTTTGCCCTTCCCAACCACTCAGTAGCAAGATCCCTGCGGCAAGTACTTCGTTGATAGGAGCTATATTGGTTTGGGTACGATAGCCCCTATGGTGCAACGATTCCCCAGAGGTATCCAAAGAAACGATCACCTTATTGTCCTTCTGAATATGTATAAACAGCTGAATGTCAGGGTGTAGTGTGTCTATATCAGGACGTTTGCCCTCTTGAGCACGAAACTTATCCACTATAGCATCTTTGGCTCTTAGGGCCATGTACTGGGTATGGTTAAAGAGGTCAGTTGCCAGAGTTACCTCTATAGCAAAGGTTTGCGCAGCAGAGAATAGCCGACTCCAATCATACTGATAGAGTTTTTGGTAATAGTCCTTCTCATTGCGTACCTCAAAAGAGTAGATAGGCTTGAGAATCTTCAGGGCTGTGCGTAGGGATAAGTTGGCCTTGTACATAAAGCCTTTATCGCCAGAGAAAGAGACACTTCGTATGCCTTTTTTTACATTCATAGCGCCTAGGGTACGTAGTTCTTTTTCTAAAATATCTTCAAAACCAAAAAAGGTTTTGGCCACCATCGGGAAATTTTCCATATAATGAGGAAATAAATTAATTCGTGATTATCGCTTGAAAACAGGTAAGGTATAATAAGCACCTACTGCTATGCGGTGTAACTGTTCATCAGGCAACTTCAGGGCTTCGGTATAGGTGATATGGTTACCTACATAAGCCACATAGAAGCGCAAATCTTGACTGACAAAGGGAGCATATTGACCTGCAAGGAAATAAACATAGTTGGTTCTTAGCTGTTCATTGAGGGTATTCCTACTGCCAGTGGTCTCTATCCCTAACTTGGCAGAGAGACTCCAGTGCTCATCAATCTGATAGTCATAGCGGGAGACCGCACACTTATATACGATGTTCTTGCGCATAACAAAAGCTCCTTCCGAAAGCCCGTCATACATACTTAGCAACCTTGATGAGGTAAGCCCAAAGTCAGCCCCCATATGGGAATACACTAAGTCCAAATAAGCGGTATGCTTACCTGCTTGTAGCTTGTTACCTAAAGAAACAGAATGGGTGTAGTATCCTTGGGCAAACTGGGCTAAGTTATACGAATACTTAGTCCTGAACATACCATCAAAGAAAATACCATTCCAATACAGATAACCGCCTATAGGCGCCTTAGAGGCTGTATAGTTATCAGTAACAAAGTGGTTACTCTCCAAGTGTTTAGCAAAAGAATGATTTACAGTATTGTGCAGCTGTATCCCCACTATGTGCTGAGGATTGAGCTGGTAAGAGAGTTGTGCTCCACCCAAAAAAACATTGGCATATACCCCGTTGAGGTAATCCGTAAAAATATATTCGTATAGCGGATTGATATCCTCTTCAAAGGAGCCCATTACAGAAAGCTGTTTGCCTAAAGTGGTTGCCCATTGTCTTTTTGTGCCAAAGCGATAGGTGATATAGGCATAGTCCAAAGCAGCAGCCCCATTGTCCTGAGTGGTAGTAGCAAAGGGCTTATTCATACGAAAGCGTACCCTATAGGAGAGCGCTTTGTTGTAATTCCCTTGGATATTGATACGCGCATTATCTATCTGAAAATGAGAGGAAGAGAGAGCCTCTTGGCTATGAATATCCGAAAGGAACCCTCCTCTGAAATAGAATTCTACTTTCAGTTTTTCAGCTGAAAGTGGCTCTGTAAGTGTATCTTTCTGTGCAAAAATAAAATTCTGTACTAAAATACTTAGCGTAATGACTAATTTTATTTTTCCTGACATGATGAATTTATTTTATTTTTCTCGCGGTAAAGTTACTGATTTTTTCAAAACTGGCAAAGTATAAGCAGCTCCTAAGGCTACTCTATGAAATTGCTCATAAGGCATATTGAGTGCCTCAGCATAATTAACTGTATTGCCTATATAGGCTCCATAGAAGCGGAAATCCTGTGTCTTAAAGGGTTCATATTGTACGGCAAGGAAATAACTATAATTTTGGCGGAAGTGCTCACTTATCTTGTTTTTGCTTCCTGCAAGCTCCACTGCCAATTTGGCAGAAACACTCCAATAATCATCTATTTGGTATTCGTAACGAGAGATGACTCCTTTATATACTATGTTCTTATACATAACTTTGTCGGACTGCCCTTCATACTGGTTGAGTATCTTGGAGGCTACTAAGGCATAGTCAGCCCCCATATGGGAATACATCAGGTCTATGTAGGCCGAGTGTTTTCCTAAGGTAAGCTGATGACCTAGCGATACGGTATGGGTATAATAGTCTTGGGCAAACTGGGATACATTGTAAGAGTAATTAGTATGTAATGCCCCATCAAAGAAGGAGCCTGTCCAATACGCATATCCTCCAATAGGAACTCTAGAAGCCACATAATTTCCAGCAACAAAGCCATTGTTCTGCAAGTGGTCGGCGAAGTTGGCATTGAGTGTATTATGCCCCTGTAGGCCTACCTTATGGCGCTCATTGATGGCATAACCGACTTGAAGTACCCCAAGGAAAGGATTGACGATATAAGCCAAATAATCCCCATAGATATACTCATACAAGGGGTGAATATCTATCTCATAGGAGCCTATCATAGCATAGGCCTTACCTAATCTCAAGTCCCATTGGCGATCTTTACCAAAGCGATAAGTAAGAAAAGCCATGTCTAGGGCTACCGATGCATTGTCCTGGGAAGTGGGCGTAAAGGGACGATTTAAGCGAAAACGTACATTGTAAGATAAGTCCTTGTTGTAGTTTCCATACATATAAATTCTCGCATCCTCTAGGCGGAAAGCGGCTGAAGCAGGAGTAAGCCTTGTCTTATCCGCAGCAAAACTACTATTGAAATAGAATTCAATATTGGCCCATTGTGCCGACTGAGGAGACAAAAGGGTGTCCTTCTCTATGGAGAAATGCGTTTCTCCAAAGGCGTTCTCTGTCATTAGAACAAGTAATAAGAGGATAAAGATCTTTTTCATATATGTTTTTTCTGCAAAAATAAGAATTTATTTTTAATATTTACTAAAGAAAAACGCGTATTTTTAAAAATACAATTTAATTACGACAATAATATCCTTTTTAACATTAAATGTATTGCATAAAAAAACGATATAAATATAAAAAAAGTAACTAAGGGGCTAAAACGCCTATGCAGTGATGAATAGCTACTCACCACTGCATAGGGACATTCTCCTTAAAAATTAAAAAAATGAAACCAAAAATTATAGCTTAATCGTAAGTACGGGTTTTTCAGAGTGATTTACAATGTCCTCACTGATACTGCCATTGAAGATGTGCATAAGTGCACTTTGCTTGGCTGGGAACATACAGATAAGATCACTCTGATGGTCTTCTGTAAAGTGGATAATACCTTCTTCAATAGAGAAATCACTATACATATGGATATTGTGAGAGAGTATTTCCTTATGTTCTTTAGAGAAATTATCTATCAGTACCTTTATCTCCCTGCTGGAATTGAAGTGATAAGGGGTATTGATATATACAAAGTCTATCTTAGCATCCAAGATATTGGCAAAAGCCACTGCTTTTTGGAAGGCTTCTACATATTTCTGAGAGAAATCACAGGCAAAAATAAGTTTTTTTACCTTGGAAATATCCGTTTTGTCTTTGATGACCAAAACAGGTACAGAGGAAGTACGTACAATCTTTTCAGCATTGGAACCTAAGAAGAGTTCTTTAGAGCCTGTAGCTCCTGTGGATCCCATCACGATAAAGTCTACCGATTCACTTTCAAGTAGGTTCTTTACTGCATAGGTAAGAGCGGTAGTCTCTACCACAGTTTTTACAGTAAGACCTTTCTCTTTTAACTCCTCGGAGAGTTTCTTTACATTAAGGCCAGCCTCACGCATGAAGAAAAGTTCTTCAGGGAGTGCCGAAGTGGATTCTGTGACAAAGCGTCTAGGCAGTTCTACACAGTGTAACAATAGAATGGTAGCCCCATTTTTCTTTGCTAAATCTACGGCTACTTCTACTGCATAATTAGAATGTTCTGAGAAATCGACAGGTACAAGAATATTTTTCATGGTAATTGAAGATTATATGTTAGACAATATTTTTGTTTTTCTACGCTGTAAAATTACGTTTTTTCAAAATAATAAACAAACTTTGTCTGTGAAAAATTTTTAAAAAATAGAAAAACAAACATTAAAATAGATGAAAATGAAGGGGGGCTATTCACAAACTCTCTTAATTTTACTATTGTACAGTTTTTAATATGTATTTTTGCACAAGATTTAATCAGGGGACAATTTTTCGTCTACCATCTAATTTTTTAGAATAGTGTTAGATTTTTTATATCCTATAGAAGATTTTTTTGTTCAAAAGAAATATATTTCCCAAACCATTGGAGGAAAAATAAAAAAACATACCCGAAAAGAGGGCTTACCAGACCTTTCAGGGGTACAAGTGGCTATTTTCTCACTCTCTAATAGCGAAAATATCCTGAAAAACTCATTCAGAGATGCTTTTTATAGCCTTTATTATGGTAATTGGGATATTGTTTTGGCTGATTTAGGAAATATCCCCGAAGGAACAACACAAGAGGATACTTTTGTAGCTATAAGAGAAGTAACAGCTCACTTGCTCAAGCAAGGGATTATACCTATACTCTTGGCTGAAGGGGTGGAGAATACCTATGCACTCTATCGCTCCTTTGATACTATGGAGCAAATGGTAAATCTTGCCTGTGTGAATGCGCTCTTTGGCTTTTCCGATGAGTATGAGATTTTTGCTGAGGATAGCTATATGAGCCGTATTCTAATGGAAACGCCTACACAGCTGAACCATTTTACCAATATTGGTTACCAAACCTATTATAACCCTCAGGAATCTATTGACTTACTTCAAAAGATGTTCTTTGAAAGCTACCGATTGGGTGAGATCACCAGCTATATGGAGCAGGTAGAACCTATTTTGCGCAATACGGACCTAGTGAGTATTGATATGACCTCGGTGCAAGCCTCTGATACCGATATGCCTAAGGGGTTCGTCAATGGATTTACCGCCAGAGAGATCTGTACCATAAGCCGCTATGCGGGGCTTAGCTCACAAACCTCAGTATTGGGTATTTTCAATCCGCCTATCTCCGAACGAGGAAAGATGCTAGTAGGGGAGGTGCTTTGGTACTTTATAGAGGGTATCAACTATCGTATCAAAGAGTTTCCTTCCATTGAGGATAAAAATTATACCAAACATATAGTACTCTTAGAGGATTTCACCATAGAGTTCTATAAGAGCAATCGTACAGGACGCTGGTGGATTCTCCCTAGTGAGTCTTCCAAAGGAGCCTTTATGCTACCTTGTACTGAACGAGATTACCAAAAAGCTCTTGAAGGGGAAATTCCTTTGCGCTGGTGGAACCTCCATCAGAGATCTCTGAACTAAGTGAAGAATGAATAGTAAAAAGTGAAGAGTGAAAAGTTAATATGGAACTAACCACTAATCACTAACCACTAACAAGAACAGGCGAATTGCCATTTGCCCCTACACAACCGACATTGATAACTAAAACAAAAGTATGCTCAAAAAACTACTTTTCTTTATAGCCTTATTCCTATCCGTAGGAGTTCTAGCTCAGGATAGCATTCGTTTCAAATCTGTAAGACCCCAGCCTAAGAAAAAAGACAGTATTACACTTTCTTCGCAGGATTATAAGTATATCTACATAACACGCGATACCATAGCGATAGATACTACCCTTACACTTAAGGCAATGTATAAGCAAAATCCTGTAAGAAAGGATATGTTTGCCTATGTACCTTTCCAAAATATGGGGCAGACCTATACGACATTGGCGTATGATTTTAAGCATACAGCACTTTCCCCACTATTGGGAATGCGAGGAAATAGTTTTTATTTTTCATCAGCCGATGATGTCTTCTACTACAGAGTGCCCACGCCCATGACTGAATTCTCATTCAAGTCAGGACTCTCGCAAGGACAAATGTTACAGTCCTTTTTCTCGGCTAATCTATCGCCCGAATTTAACTTTTTTGTACGCTATAATGCGCTGCGTTCTTTAGGAGATTACAAGAATATCCTTTCCTCTATAGGAAATTTCTTTGCGGGCTTTTCCTATCTGTCGAAGAGTGGAAAGTACTTAGTGATGTCCCACTATGCCAATGAGGAAATAGATCGCCAAGAGAATGGGGGACTGCTATACCCTGACCAATTCCAAGGGGGAAATGACCAATTTCGCAATCGTGCACGCTTGGATATTGCCCTTTCTGATGTAACCTCTCAGCAGAACCTAAAGCGTTATTTCTTGCAACACCAGTATAATTTCCTAAGACCTTCTGAGGATGGCGATTCGGAGATACTTTTGAAGCATTTGTTTGAATATCAGACAGAAAACTATTATTATACCCAAAAAGCTCTAGCTGCAGATAACTTCTTTGGGGAGAGTTTTACCCTTAAGGATCTTCGAGACAAGCTGTCCCTTAGAGCACTGACTAATAAGCTGGGAGCAGAGCTTTCTCTACCTTATTTGGGCAAGACATTCGTATATGGAAAGTCTTATTTCTATAATTATTTTGCCAAAGGAATCTTCATAGATACATCGGGCAACTTTATCCCACACCAGATAAAGGGAACTGATTACGGATTGGGACTTCAGTGGAAAAAGAATTATAAGGGATTCTATATCAATGCCGAAGGAGAACAAATGATTATCGGGAAAATATTAGGTACCAAGCTCCAAGGAGACTTGTCTTACAACTTTAATGAGCAAAATAAGCTATTTGCAGGGATTAATATCACTTCCAAACTGCCTAACTTTAATTTTTTACTCTATCAGAGTGATTATAAGAATTATAATTGGTATCACTTTGATGACTTTTCTAAGGAAAACATTCAGACCATCTATGGGGGACTCCGCTCCCAGTGGGGAAACCTCTCATTGGATATTACTAATATCAATAACTATACTTATTTTGAACTTAAAACCAATATCAATGGAACAAAGAAACAACCCAAACCTCAGCAATACACAGCTAACATACAGTACCTGAAACTGGTAGGAGAGAAAGAGTTTCGCTTGGGTAACTGGGGCTTGGACAACACCCTGATGTATCAGCAAGTGCTACAACAAGGAGAGCACATTTTCAATGTCCCTACCTTCACTACCCGCAATACACTCTATTTCAGCTCCTACATGTTCAAAAAAGCCATGTATTTGCAGACAGGACTTACTTTTAAGTATTTTACTAACTATTATGCTAACGAGTATAATCCACTATTGGCTGATTTCCAAGTACAGACTGATCAGAAGATAGGGAACTATTCAGTGACTGATTTCTTCCTCAATGCAAAGGTAAGAACTATGCGTATCTTCTTTACCGTGGAGCACCTTGAGGCCTTATTCGGTAATTATAACTATTACGCGGCTCCTGCTCAACCTTATCGCGACTGGAAAGTACGCTTAGGTATTATATGGTATTTCTTCAAGTAGAAATATTTCTTAAAAAACTTATATACCCTAATATATCATCATCAATGTACATATTAACCCAAAATCTTTATTTTCCTCCAGTGGAGCAAGCCGACAAAACAGGAATACTTGCCATAGGAGGAGACCTCTCCATACCACGTCTTTTGCTGGCCTATAAGAGTGGGGTGTTTCCTTGGTATAACGAGGACGAACCTATACTCTGGTGGGCTCCCAAAAAGCGTATGGTAGTGGTACCTCAGCATTATACCATGCACAAGAGCATGCACAATATCTTCAATAGAAAAATATTTGACATAACCTTTAACAAAGACTTCTATCAGGTGATTACCACTTGCAAGAACATCTATCGCAGAGACCAACAGGGTACCTGGATCAGTGATGAAATAGTGGAAGCATATACCAGACTCCACGAAATGGGGCTAGCTCGCTCGGTGGAAGTATGGCAGAATAAGAAACTAGTAGGAGGACTCTATGGGGTGGATATAGGTAACGGCATCTTCTGTGGAGAGAGTATGTTCTCCAAGGTGTCCAATGCTAGCAAAGTGGCTTTCTATACACTCTTGCAAGATCTCAAGGAAAAGGATTATCTGCTACTGGATTGCCAAGTGTATAACGAACACTTGGAGAGCTTAGGGGCTTATGAAATCCTTCGCTCCGAATATATGAAATATCTCTTAGAAGGCAATATACGTCTTAGAATCAAGAAAATGAAAGCATCATAAAATGAAAGAAGACTTTTTACATTATCAAGCCCCAACCTCTCTCTACCCCTTGGGCTTAGAGGTGGCTCGTGCCGAGGGCTCTTATATCTATGATACCCAAGGAAAGGCTTATTTGGACTTGGTAGCAGGCGTATCGGCTTGTACCTTAGGCCATTGTCACCCCAAGGTGGTCAAGGCAATACAAGAGCAAGCGGCAAAGTATATGCACGTAATGGTCTATGGAGAGTATGCGCAATCACCAGCGGTGGACTATTGTAAGCGCTTGGCTGAAAATCTACCCGCACCTTTGGAAACGACTTATTTGGTCAATTCAGGTACTGAGGCTATTGAGGGGAGTATCAAGCTGGCCAAGCGTGCTACGGGGCGCTCTCAAATTATCGCTGCCCGCAAGGCTTACCATGGCAATACTCAGGGTTCCCTTAGTATCATGGACTACGAATTGCGCAAACAGCCTTTTCGTCCGCTCCTACCCGATGTGGCTTGGATAGAGTTCAACAATGAAGCAGAACTTCAGAAGATTACCACGCGAACCGCAGGGGTCGTTTTGGAGACTATTCAAGGAGGTGCAGGCTTTATCACCCCTGAGAATGACTACTTGGCTAAGGTAAAACAACGCTGCCAAGAGGTGGGCGCCCTGCTTATCTTGGACGAGATACAACCTGGCTTTGGTCGTACAGGCAAGCTCTTTGGTTTTCAGAACTATAATGTAGTACCCGATATTATAGCCATTGGTAAAGGAATGGCCAGCGGACTGCCCTGTGGTGCTTTTGTGGCTTCTTATGACCTGATGCACCTTTTGGCCGACAAACCCAAGATGTCTCACATCACTACCTTCGGGGGAAATCCTGTAGTGGCAGCTGCCTCTTTGGCGACACTCAATGAGCTGCTTACCACTTCTCTTATGCAGGAAACTCTTGAGAAGGAACAGCTTTTCCGCAAGCTCCTCAAGCATCCTAAGATAAAATCGGTCAATGGTAAGGGACTCATGCTAGCGGCTATTATGGAGAGTGAGGACTTGGCCAATCACATAATCCTTTATGCACACCAAAGAGGGTATATCTTCTTTTGGTTACTCTTTGAACTTAGAGCGGTGAGGATCTCTCCGCCACTGACCATTAGCAAGGAAGAGATTGAAAAGGCTTGCGCGATTATTTTAGAGGCTATAGATTGTTATAAGCCATAGACTAATTGGAACCTAAGCGGCGGGAGATCGTGTTCTTCAGTACATTGTACTCCATTACTTCTTGGATAGCCCAAGAGGGATCTCCCTCTTCGGCCTCTAATTGGATAATTTCGGCTCGGAGTTCTTCTATCTTTTTGTCAATAAGTATCTTGCGAAGATTCAGTACAATTCCATTGATTGCATAGGAAAGGTCGGCTTCCTTAGGTTTCACCTCCACTCCTTTCTCTCTCCAGTTGTGTAGGCGGATTTCTTCCTCCTGAGCTTGAAAGGTAGCAATAATGGAAGCCATGGAGACAGGAAGCTCATTGATAATAGTAGAAATATCCTCAAGGCCATGTTGATATTTATCTATAAAGAAAGTATATATTTCCTTGAACTCCGCCGTGGAGAGTTCTATCTCATCGGCTTGGAGTTCGAGGAATAGTTTTTCATATACCTTTGCCTTTTGGCTGATTTCCTGCACTTTTTCTTCTCCCGTTTCAGGATCGTAGTATAGGAATTTGTCCTCAAAGACACATTCTTTAGGCCCATAGAGAAGCAGGTATTTAATCAGATCCTTCTCCAAATAGGCGATGGGAGGCAGGCGCTCAGGCGTTTTCACCGCAGCCATAGGTGTTTCCTTTTGCACTTTCTTTAGCTCTTGTTGTGCCTTTAAGAGCTGTTGCTGATTCATTTGTGCTAGCGAAGCAAAGAGTACCTCCTCGGATATTTCCATGATTTTGGCGCATTCCCTGACGTAGATTTCTCTTTTGATAGGGTCGGTGATCTTGGAAATACTCTCTATCATGCTGCGAATGGTATCGGCACGCTTCATAGGGTCGTCCTGAGCTTCCTCAATGAGCAAAGAGGCCTTAAAGCGGATAAAATCTTGTGTATGTTCGTTGAAATAGGTCTGTATTTCTTCTAAAGAATTACTTTTAGCAAAGCTATCGGGGTCTTCTCCTTCGGGAAAGGTGCAAATACGTACATTCATCCCTTCGGCAAGAATTAGATCCACTCCACGAATAGCCGCTCTTAGCCCTGCCGCATCCCCATCATAGAGAATGGTAACATTGGGGGTAAGTCGGCGCATAAGGCGTATCTGCTCTTGAGTGAGGGCTGTCCCGCTGGAGGCTACCACATTCTTGATACCGCGCTGGTAGAGCTGTATCACATCGGTATAGCCTTCTACAAGGTAACAGTTGTCCTCCTTGGCAATAAAAGGTTTGGCCTGAAATATACCATATAGTATATTACTCTTATGATAGATGTCGCTCTCAGGAGAGTTCAGATATTTGGCTTCTTTTTGCTTTTCTTTGGAGAGTATACGTCCACCAAAGCCTAAGACCCGCCCACTCATGGAGAGAATGGGGAACATCACTCGTCCCTTGAAACGATCTATCTTACGACCTTTCTCAGTGGTAATAGTAAGCCCTGTCTTTTCTAAGTAAGTTATATTCATTCCCTTGGCTATGGCTTCATCGGTCAGCGCACTCCAGCTATCAAGGGAGTAACCGAGCTGAAAAGTAGCTATAGTCTCATCGGTAAAGCCTCGTTCCTTGAAGTAAGTGAGTCCCAAGGCCTTGCCCTCTTCTGCGTTTAAAAGAATTTGCTGGAAATAATCACGAGCGAACTCGCTGACCAAGTACAATCCCTCCCGCTCATTGGCTTTGTTTTTCTCCTGCTCATTCTGTTGGGTTTCCTCCAGTTCTATATTGTATTTTTTTGCCAGATAGCGAATGGCCTCTACATAAGAGAAGTGCTCATGTTCCATAAGGAAAGCAATGGCATTACCACCTTTTCCGCTACTGAAGTCCTTCCAGATTTGCTTGGCTGGAGATACAGAAAAGCTCGGTGTACGCTCATTGGTAAAGGGGCTGAGTCCCTTGTAACCAGAGCCTGAACGCTTGAGTTGGATAAAGTCGCCTATGACTTCTTCCACCCGAATGGCATCATATACTTTGTCTATGCTTTCTTTAGTAATCACGTTCGCAAAGGGTTATATTTCGTATAATTCAATGGGGAAGCCGTCGGGGTCTTCCAAAAAAGTAAAGCGCTTGCCAGTGGATTCATCTTGGCGTATGGCCTCACAAGCCACCTTTTGGCTTTCTAAGTAGGTAATAGATGCCTCTAAGTCTCTCACCGCCAAGGCCAAATGCCTACCTCCACAAGCCTCTGGTCGGCTGATGCGCTTAGGAGGCGAAGGAAAGGAGAACAATTCCAAAACATATTCCCCGTTGAGACACAAGTCTAACTTAAAAGACTGTCTTTCTGCCCTATAATGTTCAGCCTGTATGGTAAAAGGCAAAATTTTCGTATAAAAATGCTTTGACAGCTCGTAATCGCTACAAATAATTGCGATATGATGTATTTTTTCTATATCCATTTCTATTTTCAGTTGTCATTGGTTAGTTGTCATTAATCATTAATCATTAGTCACTATAAAGTACTTCCTCCAAAAAAAGTGCGTGCCCAGGAACGGAATAGCCCGCTTGGGAACGATTTTTGCTCAGTAAGACTTGCTCGAAGCCCTCTAAGGTCATTTTCCCTGAGCCTACTTCCAAGAGCGTCCCTACAATGGCGCGTACCATATTGCGCAAGAAGCGATCAGCAGTGATTCTAAAGATGAGCAACGCCCCTTGCTGACGCCAATAGGCCTCTGTCAGATGACAGATATAGGTTCTGACATCGGTATTAACTTTTGAAAAACATTGAAAATCAGTATGCTTTAGAAGTATTTTGCAAGCCTTGTTCATCAGGTCGAGGTCGAGGGGGTAATGTATGTAATAATGTTGCTCATACCCGAAGGGGTCTTTCTCCGTGCTGATGAAATATTGATAGGTACGAGAGCGGGCATCAAAACGGGCATGGGCATCGTCCTTGACAGGAAAGATAGCTTTGATAGCAATGGTTTTTGGGAGGAAGGAGTTAAGCTTGTTTACTAAATTCTCAGGCAGTGATGCTTCATGGTCAAAATGAGCATAATAGTCCCTGGCATGTACCCCTGTATCGGTACGGCCAGCTCCCACTATGGAGATTTCAGTACGTAATAGTAAGGACAAGGCTCGTTCTATCTCTTCCTGCACCGAGGGAGCCTTGGGCTGTCGCTGCCAACCATTGTAATCTTTTCCATTATAGGAGAGTCGTATAAAATAACGCACTATGTTTGTTTTCAGTTAGTTAAAAAAGTCCCTCTATGCTACCCTTTCCCTCACGAATCAGCTCAGGAACTCCTGTGGAAAGGTCTATGATAGTGGAGGCTACATTGTCTCCATAACCACCATCGATGACAATATCGACTTTGTCTTGCCATTTCTCAAAGATCAATTCGGGGTCTGTGGTGTATTCCACTACTTCGTCTTCGTCATAGATAGAGGACGAGACAATCGGATTGCCCAATTTCTCTACCAAGGTACGAGCAATGTTGTTATCAGGCACACGAATTCCTACCGTCTTTTTCTTTTTGAACTCCTTAGGCAGGTTGTTATTCCCTGGCAGGATAAAGGTATAAGCCCCTGGCAGTGCCCGCTTAAGGAGCTTGAAGGTAGCAGTATCTATCTGTTTTACGTAGTCGGAAAGGTTGCTCAGATCGGCACAGACAAAGGAGAAGTTGGCTTTGTCTAACTTTACGCCCTTAAGGTGAGCGATTCGTTCTAAGGCCTTGCTATGGGTGATGTCGCAGCCCAACCCATAGACGGTATCGGTAGGGTAGATAATCACCCCGCCATCTCTGAGGCACTCCACTACCTTCTGTATTTCCCGCTCATTGGGATTCTCTGGATATATTTTGATGAATTTCGCCATTTCTTTCAAGATATTAAACTGTATGCGAATTGCCATTCGCCTCAACAAAGGACAAAATTACAACAAATAATTAAAACTATTCCATGAGGAACGTTAAAATTTTTATTTATACATTATTGATTATCAGTATATTACTATTTAATTTATCAATCGTTAAGACATATTTTGGAAAAAAACAACAGCCATCTCAAGAAAAATAAATAAAAAGTCGTACTTTTGCCGAAATTTTCGTAAATGGTAACCATAGACCAACTCAAGGAACTTAGCCAGCGGGTAGAACGCTTAGAAAGGTATCTCCAAATTGACAAAAAGAAGATTGAAATTGCCAATGAAGAGGAGAAAACCTTAGCACCAGACTTTTGGGATAACCCAAAAGAGGCGCAGCTATTAGTTCAAAAGATCCAATCCCAAAAAAAATGGGTTATCGATTACGAAAAAGCAGTAGAAATGGTAGAAGAACTCCAAATTATGCTGGAGTTCTATAAGGAAGACGCTGTTTCAGCTCAGGAAGTGGAGGATTTCTATGCACAAGCACTGCATCATATAGAGAATATTGAGTTCCGCAACATGCTCTCCGACGAAGGCGATGCCCTGAGTGCAGTACTACAAATCACCGCAGGAGCAGGAGGTACCGAGAGTTGCGACTGGGCTTCTATGCTTATGCGTATGTATATAATGTGGGCGAACAAACAGGGCTTTTCTGTCAAGGAACTCAACTACCAGGAGGGCGATGTGGCAGGGGTAAAGACTGTGACCTTAGAGATAGATGGAGAATTTGCCTTTGGCTACCTCAAAGGCGAAAATGGGGTACACCGCTTGGTGCGTATCTCTCCCTTTGATAGCAATGCCAAGCGACATACCTCCTTTGCCTCGGTATATGTATACCCTTTGGCCGATGATACAATAGAAATAGAGATCAACCCTGCGGATATTTCCTTTGAGACCATGCGCTCCAGTGGGGCCGGAGGACAGAATGTCAATAAGGTAGAAACGGCCGTACGTCTTCGCCACCACCCTACAGGCATTATCATAGAGAACTCCGAGACCCGTAGCCAGTTGGACAACAAGAATAAGGCACTCCAATTGCTTAAATCGCAACTCTATGAGATAGAACTCAAAAAACGCCAAGCCAAGCGCGACGAGATAGAGGCTAACAAGATGAAGATAGAATGGGGTAGCCAAATTCGCAACTATGTGATGCACCCCTATAAGCTAGTTAAGGACGTTCGCTCAGGCTACGAAACTACCAATGTGGACGCAGTTATGAATGGTGAATTAGATGATTTCCTAAAGGCATATCTCATGCTCATGGGACAACAAAACAATGAATAGTGACAAGTGACTAACGACTAATGACAAATCATATTCGAAATATTAGTAGTCAGAGGTTCCTTTTTATCTTATAAATTAATAGCAATGGCAAAAAATTTAGTAATTGTAGAGTCTCCTGCCAAGGCAAAGACCATTGAAAAGTTTTTGGGCAGTGATTATAAGGTGATGTCTAGTTATGGGCATATAGCTGACCTCCCAGATAAGGAATTAGGGGTAGATGTACAGCATGGCTTTAAGCCTCAGTATATAGTCTCTGCCGATAAGCGAACTCTTGTGAAGAGCCTCAAGGAAGCCGTAAAAAAAGTGGATACTGTATGGTTGGCTTCCGATGAAGACCGTGAGGGAGAGGCCATAGCGTGGCACTTAGCCGAGGAACTCAAATTGCCACAGGAGAAAACCAAGCGTATTGTGTTTAACTCCATTACTAAATCTGCCATAGAACACGCCATAAAGAATCCACGTGGAATAGACTATAACTTAGTCAATGCCCAGCAAGCGCGACGTGTGCTTGACCGCCTAGTGGGGTATGAACTCTCTCCTGTATTGTGGAAGAAGATACGCAAAGGTCTCTCGGCTGGGCGCGTACAATCGGTATCAGTACGCCTAATTGTGGAGCGCGAACGTGAAATACAGGACTTTAAGAGTGAAGCCTCTTACAAGATTACCGCCGAGTTTCTCACTGCTGAGGGCAAGCTTATCAAGACCCAAACCAATAAATCTTTCCC
This sequence comes from Capnocytophaga sp. CM59, assembly GCF_000293175.1. Lineage (NCBI taxonomy): Bacteria > Pseudomonadati > Bacteroidota > Flavobacteriia > Flavobacteriales > Flavobacteriaceae > Capnocytophaga > Capnocytophaga sp. CM59. Next base: position 62,098 of record NZ_ALNN01000015.1, on the reverse strand, counting down.
GACCCAAGAAGCAGCCAGCGCATTCCTACAGCAGAATATAGGAGCTACCTTCACTGTGGGTAGTTTAGAAACTAAACCTACCAAAAAATCTCCTGCACCTCCCTTTACCACCTCTACCCTTCAGCAGGAGGCTTCCCGCAAGCTCCATTTCTCCGTATCCAAGACTATGCAACTCGCTCAGCGATTGTATGAATCAGGGCTTATCACCTATATGCGTACCGATAGTGTAAACCTATCCCCAGAGGCACTCGCCGCTGCCCAGCAGGAGATCACCCATGCCTATGGAGCCAAATATAGCAAGACCCGACAATATACCTCCCACTCCAAGGGTGCCCAAGAAGCACACGAGGCCATTCGCCCTACCGATATGGCAGCTCATACGGTAAGAGCAGAAGCAGACCAAGTACGCCTATATGAACTTATTTGGAAGCGTACTATTGCCTCCCAGATGAGTGACGCACAACTGGAACGTACCCAAGTGAAAATCAATGCCAATACTCACTCCGAACCGTTTTTAGCCAGTGGTGAAGTGATTACCTTTGACGGCTTCCTCAAGGTATATCTTGAGGGAAAGGACGACGAAGAGGAGGAAAATGAAGGCATGCTACCCACAATGAAGGTAGGTGAGGTACTCACCAGCAAACATATTACAGCTACTCAGCGTTTTACTCGTCCTCCTTTCCGCTATACAGAAGCCTCCTTGGTCAAGAAGTTAGAAGAGCTCGGTATTGGTCGCCCTTCCACCTATGCCGCTACTATCTCCACTATACAGAACCGTGGTTATGTAGAGCGTAGTAATATAGAAGGAGAGAGCCGTCCTTACCTACAACTCTCCTTGGTCAAAGGAGAAATCAAAGAAAAGAAACTTTCTGAGAATGTAGGAGCTGATAAGGGCAAACTCATTCCTACTGATATAGGTATGATTGTCAATGACTTTCTCATTACCCACTTTGATAATATTGTAGATTACAATTTTACAGCCAAGGTAGAGGAGGAGTTTGACGACATAGCCACAGGCAAGGAAGATTGGTCAAAGATGGTAGGACGCTTTTACGATACTTTTCACCCTACTGTAACCGATGTAGAGCAAAACGCAGTACGAGAGACAGGCGAACGCCTTTTAGGTACCGACCCTGCCACAGGAAAGCCCGTAAGTGTACGCTTGGGTCGTTATGGTGCTATGGTACAGATAGGCTCGGTAGAGGACGAGGAGAAACCCCGCTTTGCCAGCCTTTTGCCTCACCAGTCTATAGACACGATTACATTTGAAGAAGCCATGAAGCTCTTTGAGCTCCCCCGCAAGTTAGGTGTATTCCAAGGTAAGGAAGTAGAAGCCAACATAGGGCGCTTTGGCCCTTATATCCGCTTTGGAGACAGTTTTATATCTTTGGATAAGTCCTTGGATGTCTTTTCTGTAACCTTTGAAGAGGCCAAGGAGGTCATAGCACAAAAGCAAAAAGCCGATGCTCCTATCTCGGTATATGACGGCAAGGAAGTAACCAAGGGGGTAGGTCGTTTTGGTCCTTTTATCAAGTGGGACAATATCTTTATCAGTGTCAGCAAGAAATACAACTTTGACAACCTTTCTCAGCAAGATATAGCCGCTCTTATAGAGGAAAAACTCAAGAAAGAATCCGAGAAAGTAGTCAAGGAATGGCCAGAAGAAGGTATCCATATAGAGAAAGCCCGCTGGGGACGCTATCACCTTATCAAAGGAAAAACCAAAGTAGAGCTCAGCAAGGAAACGGATATAGAAGCCTTTACCTTAGCCGATGCCCAAGCTCTTTTAGCCCCCAAGGAAAAGCCTAAGAAGGCAGCTGCTACCAAGAAAACTACCACCAAAAAAGCCCCAGCTAAGACAGCCACTAAAACCGCAGCCAAAAAGACTGCTAAGAAATAGAAAATAGTTTCAAAATTTAACATATAAAAATATTCCTATTTCAGAAATTATTACTATCTTTGCCCAGTCAATAACATAATAATAAGACTAGTAATTATGAATATTTTAAGAGTTTAACACAACGCCCTTATTGTGTCTTAGCTTAAGCGATTCATGTATAAAAATATTTGAGAAAAGCAAGCCTGCTTACGAAATTTTTTCGTGAGTAGGTTTGCTTTTTTTGTTGTTAAATTAATCAAAACGGTCACAGTTTGTCTAACACGCACTGTAATTTTGCCCTCAGAGATAAAACAGCTATCCGAAGAGTTGTGTTTATATAAGGCGAATCCCGAAAAGCCTGTAATAGAGTAGGGGAAAATTAAAAATTTAAATTATGTTTGAATTACTTTTTGAAGCATTAAAAAATATTGATGGAACATCAATAAAAAAAGGAGATTTAGTAAAAATGGTACAAGACACAACTTTAAATCCATTTTTTAAAGATGCAGGAAAGGTAGCAAAGGAAGCATTAAATTATTCAGGTGATGCTTCTAAAATTGCTCATGCTTTCAAGCAGTTATCAATTAAGAAAAAATAGTTGATTTAGACAACCAAACCACCACCCCTACAAAGTACTAACAAATTTTGTGTTATAGGCTTTGTAGGGGTGATTTATTGGGAAAAAATGAACTCATTAAATTAGTTAGATTTTGGCAATAAATTTGTTTTATTGCCGAAATCTAATATAATAAAACGATAGTCAAGAAGCCCACAATGAAATGAATGTATTTCTAAATCCTATTTCTATAAACAACTCAAAATTAAAAACTTATAACTCAAAACTCTTTTCAATGTAGTCTATGATTTTCCCTCTATCTGCTTTGTAGTCAAACCATTGCACGTCGGTAGATTTCTTAAACCAGGTGAGTTGGCGCTTGGCAAAGCGACGGGTGTTCATCTTGGCGTTTTCTATAGCTTCGGTAAGAGTAGCTTTACCGTCCCAGAAGTCAAAGAACTCTCGGTAACCTACTGTCTGTAAGGCGTTAAGATCACGATAGGGTAGCAGTTGCTCTATCTCTTGGAGTAGCCCAGAGTGGAGCATTACCTCCATACGCTGGTTGATACGCTCGTAGATCACCTCCCGCTCAGCTGTAAGACCTATGGTAATAGGTGTAAAGTCACGCTGAGAGGTTTTCTGCTGTAAGTAATAGGAATAAGGCTGATCCCCACTAAGGCATACCTCCAAGGCGCGTATGATACGTTGAGGGTTTTGCAAATCTACTTTGTCATAATAGGCGGGGTCTAACGCCTTGAGTTGCTGTTGTAGGGCGGTGATACCATTTTCTTTGTGCAATTGGTTCAGCTGCTCACGTACGCCTTCTTTTACAGGAGGAAAATCGTCTAAGCCCTTGAGTATGGCATCGTTATAGAGGCCGCTGCCTCCTACCATAATGATAATAGGTTTTCTAAGGAAGAAATCAGATAGGAAAGCGGTTGCTTCTCGCTCAAAATTACCAACTGAATAGCTGTCAAAGATACTTTTGTGTTGGATAAAGTGATGAGGGGCAGCAGCCAATTCCTCAGGGGAAGGCACGGCGGTGCCTATACACATCTCTTTGTAGAACTGGCGGGAATCACAAGAGAGTATCTCTGTATCAAAGTGTTGGGCTAAGGCTATGGCCAAAGCCGTTTTTCCTATGGCTGTTGTACCTACTATATTAATCAAGAAATTCATGGGGGTCTCTTTGGTAAGTCAAGTATTTTTTGTATTTTTGCAAAAGTATAATTTTTCTAGGACATATGTATCTAAAAAATGGATTTTTTGTCAAGAACCAATGGTTTTATATATTACCTATTGGATTATTTTTCTTGATCAATGTCAATGCTTTCTTTGCACCTGAAGTGGATCTTAAGCCGCTCATCGCGCAAATGGGGGAGCTACCTTTTTTTGTGATGAATGTAGGGATCTTTCTTATTTTCTTTTTGGGATTGTTCTTTATAGTCAAGTTTATACACCAGCAACCTATAGTCAAATTCACCACTGGGCGAAAAAGGATAGACTGGGGGCGTATATTCTTTAGTTTTTCCCTATGGGGAGGCTATTTGGTACTACAAACAGGGCTTAGCTACCTACTTTTTCCTGAGGATTATCAGTGGAACTTTGAGCCAGCACCTTTTTTTACCTTGCTACTGCTCTCTCTGCTGTTTATTCCTTTTCAGGCAGGTTTTGAAGAATATTTTTTCAGAGGCTATTTCTTACAAGGAGTCTCTATTTTGTCCAAAAGGCGTTGGATCCCCCTTGTGCTCAGTTCGTTGTTCTTTGGTTTGGTACATATAGCCAACCCAGAGGTTTCCCAAATGGGCTATGGCCTTTTGGCTTTCTATATCAGTTCGGGTCTTTTCTTAGGAATTATTACCGTTATGGACAATGGTTTGGAACTTGCTTTGGGTTTTCATATCGCCAATAACTTCTTTATCTCCATTCTGACTACCTCCTCTTGGAGTGTATTCCAAACCCCCTCTTTGCTTAAGGAGGTAAGTACGCCTGAGGTTACACCGCTCTATGCAATTGACTTCTTTTTGCCTTTACTCATACTGCTCTTTATCTTTGCTAAGAAATACCGTTGGAACGATTGGAGGACAAGACTTTTCGGTAAGATTAACTAACGTGGTCATGGATACACTTGTAAAAAAACACTTACATAGCCAAGCGAAAATAGCTGGAGTTTCTTGTGATACACAAGGATTGGAACAGTTAATAACCTCATGGACAAAGAGTAAGGAAGTCTACCTACAGAAAACAGCTCAATTCCTCTCGGAGTGGTTGTCTCCTCAAGAGACCATAACATTACATACCTCTGGCACTACGGGTACTCCTAAGCTGATTACCGTCAAGAAGGCTTATATGATTCGTTCAGCGATGCTTACAGGAGCTTTCCTACAGCTGCATGCGGGAGATAGCGCCCTTTGCGTGTTGCCTACCGACTATATTGCGGGTAAAATGATGATTGTCAGAGCCTTGGTATTGGGGCTTTCTTTGGAACTACTTCCTCCCAGTAGTACGCCCTTTGCGGCTACTCCCCACAATTTTGACTTTGTCGCGCTGACGCCCATGCAGGCGATGAAATCTCTAAGCGAACTCCATAGGGCAAAGAAGATTATCTTAGGCGGTGCGCCTATCTCGGTAGCTATGGAAGCCCAGTTACAGGAGATTCCTACCGAGATTTATGCCACTTATGGTATGACAGAAACGGTTTCTCATATAGCCTTGCGCCCCATAGCTCCCAAAGAGCGGCATAGCATGGTATATACCACGATAGGGGAGAGTAGGGTCTGGCAGGATGAGCAGGGTTGTCTTGTAATTCATTGCCCTGAAGTGGCCGAAGGGGAAATCCACACCCATGATGTGGTACGCTTACATGGAGCACATGCTTTTGAGTGGCTGGGACGTTTGGATAATATCATCAATTCAGCAGGGGTGAAAATCTATCCTGAAGGGGTTGAGCGCAAGCTCTCATCGTTTATCTCTGATAGGTTTTTTATTTGGAAAGAGCCTGATGAACTATTGGGAGAGCGGGTGATTCTTTTGGTAGAGGGTAGGGAAGCGGACTATCCTCATCTGTTGGAGAATTTACAAAAAGAAACCGTATTTTCTAAGTACGAACTTCCTAAAAAAATATATTTTCTCCCTCATTTTCAGCTTACTGCATCAGACAAAATCCAAAGAGAAGCTACAGCGAAATTACTTTTGTAACTTAAAATGAATATCCTTATAATCAGGTTCTACGTGAATCAGTACTGAGGCAATAGAGGGAATTTGCCTTTGTAAGCTATCCTTGAAAGCATGCGCGATGTCATGCCCTTCCTTTACACTAATATTCCCATTGACAATAATATGGATATCTACACAATAGGACATACCTGTTTTTCTAATATGACACTTTTCTACGGCCAATACGCCTGGCACATCTTTGGATAACTCTTTGATTCTCTGCGATAAGTCATCATACATATCTTCATCTAAGATCTCCGCAAGGGCAGGGCGGAAGATCAAATAAGCATTGACTAGTATAATCCCCGAAGCAACTAATGCTGCCCAGTCGTCAGCCGTCTCATATCCTTCTCCACAGAGCAGAGCGATACTAATACCAATAAAAGCAGCTACGGAAGTAATCGCATCGGCCCTATGGTGCCAAGCATCAGCCTTGAGAGAGGTACTGCCAGTTTGTTTGCTGTCTCTCAGGACAATACGAAAACTTATTTCTTTCCATAGGATAATTCCCCCTAGGAGTAGCAGTGTCCAGGCCTTAGGACTAGAGTGGGGGATAAGTATATTTTGATAACTCTGATAAGCAATCAATAGGGCTGAGGCCACAAGCAGAGCTACGATGATAAAGGTAACCAAAGGCTCTATCTTCCCATGTCCGTAAGGGTGGTTCGCATCGGCTGGCTTTTCTGCATATTTCAGACCGAGAAAAACTAAGAAGGACGAAAACACATCGGAAACCGACTCTATCCCATCGGCAATAAGCGCATAAGAATTCCCTAGTACCCCTGCACTGATCTTTACCCCTGCCAAGGCTAAGTTGGCAAAGATACTAAAAAAGGCAGTTCGGTGGGGGACATGTTTTTCCATGACACATTTTTTATAGTTAAAATGACAGCTAATAAGCATACAAAGGTAGCGAAAAAAATTCGCTTGCTATATATTTCTGTAATTAGAATTTTTAAAATACTGGTTACAAATATATTATATATCATTATATAAACTATAGCTTCTATATATTTTACTTATAATTTACATATTATAAACTGCTTATAATCCATTTAAGTATTTTATTTTCAATAGATTATAATTATTATTTTACTTAAAGTTAAATTTTTTATTTATATAACGAACGTAATAAATTTATAACCAACTAATTGCTTTCTAAATAATATAAAAATAACAAGTGAGAAGAGAAATAGTATAGTGGATTTGAAAAGGACGTAGAATAGCTTTTGTTTGGCAATAAAAAAGTTTGGCATTATTTTTGATGTATTATGACCAATTAAATAAGAATCCTAAATGAAACAGATTTTTTCACTATTGTTCCTATTGGTAGCCATGGTAAGCTCCGCTCAGGAAATTAACTGGATGAGCATGAACGATGCTTTATCCGCACAACAGAAAACACCTAAGAAAATATTTGTAGATGTATATACTACATGGTGTGGCCCTTGTAGAATGTTGTCTGAAAGAACATTTAAGAACAAGGACTTTGTAAAGTATATCAATGACAATTTCTATGCAGTGAAGTTCAATGCCGAAGGCAATGAGGAGGTAACCTACAAGGGTACTACTTATAAGAACAACAACTATGATCCTGCCAAGGCTAATACCCGCAATGGGATGCATGATTTTGCAGGTGCATTGGGTGTAAATTCTTATCCTACTATGCTTATTTTTGATGAAAAAGCAGCACCTATATTTCCTATTGTAGGTTATATGACCGCCACACAGCTCGAACCCCTTATCAAGTTTGCTGGGAATAACACTTACCTTACTGTAACTACCCAAGAGGCTTATGATAAGTATCTGAAGACTTTCAAAGGAACTTTCAAGAATTGATTTCATATTTATTACATTTTTAATTTTATCATCTCAGAGCCAGCTCTGGGATGATTTTTTTTAAAACAAAACTTTCTCCAATAAAATTTGGTTAGTAATGAGAAAAAATGTACTTTTGGCAAAAAATTAAATTATGATACAACAAGCCTCTTTTATAGATTTTTTAGGTATGTTATTTACCGTCTTTCTTGTACTTGCTTGCTTGTTTTGGATCGGTATGTTACTGGTTCCCTTTGCTTTGCGTTTTCTAATCAGAAGGCATATGAATACAATGGAAAAGCAGCTGTTTCAAGAAGAGTCTTTCCAGGGACAAGGTGCCCAACAGCAGTATTATCAAGGCTCCTACACAAATCACCAAAATAGGAATACCTCAGCAGGTGCGCAGCAGAAAAAAGACAAAAAAATAGTTGGCGAATATATTGATTTTGAAGAAATAGAATAGCAGATGAAAGAAAAATTTCAAAAATTACTTCCTCATATAGCTTGTATATTGCTCTTTATGGGGATAGCCTTGGTGTTCTTCTATCCTGTACTACAAGGCAAGGAGATGCAACAGAGTGATATAGTACAATATATAGGCATGTCCAAGGAGCGCAATGACTTCCGCCAGGTACGTGAGAGCTATTGGACAAATAGTGCTTTTGGAGGAATGCCTACCTACCAGCTGGGGGCAGAATATCCATACAACTACATCAAACAATTGGATAGGGTCATTCGTTTCCTTCCGCGCCCTGCCGACTATTTATTTCTTTATTTCTTAAGCTTTTACGTCTTCCTATTAGTGATGAAGGTACGCTATAGATATGCCTTCTTGGGAGCGTTGCTCTTTGGACTTTCTACTTATCTTATCATTATTCTCACTGTGGGGCACAATGCCAAGGCGCATGCTATAGGCTATTTCGGTTTTGTACTGGCGGGAATACTGCTGGCTTTTCAGCGGAAATACCTATGGGCATTTTTGCTTACAACCTTAGCTTTAGCCTTGGAAATCAGTGCCAACCACTTCCAAATGACTTATTACTTACTGCTATTAGTCTTGGTTTTGGGGGCCTATGAGCTTTACCAAACGATACGTAGTAAGGAGTGGAAACCTTTTGTAAAGTCTCTCTTTACACTTGTGGCAGCCGCCCTATTAGCTGTACTTATGAATGCTACTTTGCTACTGACTACCAAGGAGTATGAGGCCTTTAGTACCCGTGGCAAGTCAGACTTGTTACTCAATGCTGATGGTACACCTAAAGGACATACAAGCGGACTGAATAAGGACTATATTACCGAGTATAGTTATGGGGTGTATGAGAGCTTGAACCTGATTGTTCCCCGCCTTTTAGGAGGGTCTAACCATGAGAATTTGGGTGAGAAATCGGCTGTTTATGAGCGACTTATACAACAATATCCTCAGGAACAGGTGTTGGATTTTACCCGGCACCTACCCACTTATTGGGGAGATCAACCCATAGTGGCAGCACCGGCTTATGTAGGTGTGCTTGTTTTCTTCTTCTTTGTATTGGCACTTTTTGTAGTAAAAAGCAAAACCAAATGGTGGCTTTTAGCAGGAGTGATCTTCTCCTTGTTGCTCTCTTTGGGAAAGAATTTCAGCACACTAACCGACCTGATGATTGACTATTTCCCGCTCTATAACAAGTTCCGTGCGGTTTCTTCGGTGCAGACCATCTTGGAGTTCTGCATGCCAGCCTTGGCTATATTGGGGCTTTATACCTACCTAACAGACGAGAAAAGAGCACATAACAAGCAATATTTGTACTATACGGGTGGTATCGTAGGGGGACTCTTATTACTACTTTGGCTCATCAAGGGAAGCCTTTCTTTTGAGGGAGCAACTGATGCTTATTATGCCCAAGCCTATGGGGAGGAACTCATGCAGCTGATTAAGGAAGACAGAAGGACTATGTACACGGCCGATATTCTTAGGAGTTTCACTTATGTAATCCTTGCCTTTGGAGTCTTATATCTGTTCTCTATAGAGAAAATCAAGGAAAAAATAGCTTTTGTCCTTGTCTCTGTCCTGCTTATAGCCGATATAGCCATGGTAACCACTCGCTATTTGAGTGAGGATAACTATGCTTTCCCTTCAGAAAAGGAAAATTATTTTACGCTTTCCAAGGAAGAACAGAAAATACTGGAGGACAAGAGTTATTACCGTGTTTTCTCCGTCAATGAAGCTCTTAATGGTGCCAGAACCTCCTATACATTCCACTCTGTAGGGGGGTATCATGCCGCCAAGCCTAGAAGGATACAGGAACTTTTTGACTACCAACTTTACAAAAATAAAAATGAGCAAATCCTTAATTTGCTCAATGTAAAATACATACTACAAACCGATAGATCGGGCGCTATACAAGTGATGCAAAATTCCAAAGCCCTCGGTAATGCATGGTTTGTAAAGCAGCTTTCTGTTCTTGAGAATGCCGATAAGCTTATGCAGTCTTTGGATACCCTTTCTCCTAAGACACAGGCCGTAACCTTGGACAAGTCGCTTAGAGATACACGCTATCCAGTGGATAGCTTAGCTTTGATTAAGCTGAAAACCTATGAGCCTGATAGGCTAGTCTATACTAGTGAGAATAAGGCCGAAGGGCTAGCTGTCTTCTCCGAGATTTACTACCCTCATGGCTGGACAGCTGTTTTAGATGATACCACACCACTACCTATTTACCAGATGGATTATATACTCAGAGGGGTCGTTATTCCAGCAGGCAAGCATACCCTTACCTTTACCTTTGCCCCTAAGATTGTACAAACGGGAGGGTATATTTCCTTGGCATCAACGATTGCCTTTGTACTTATTGCTTTAGGTATTGTTTTGATAAGTAAAAAACCACATACCAACGAATGAGAACGCTATCTATATTTGTCCTAATAACCTTATTTTCGGCTTGTAATACGCCTATCTTTACACCCGCAGAGGATTTTGTAACACCTTTCGAGCTTTCTGATGGGAGTCATGGCTCATCTTACCAAGAAACCATTGATTTCTATAAGAAATTGGCTACTAACTATGGCTCTATTTCTCTTAAAACTATGGGAAAGACCGATAGTGGTATTCCCTTATACTTGGTAGTGTATAACAATGATGGTATTTTTGACTTTAATCGTATCAAGAAGGACAAACTTATCATTCTTATTGCCAATGGGAGTTCACCCAATGACCGAGAAGGGATTGATGCCAGCATGCAACTGATGCGAAACTTGGCTCAGAAGCAGATCACTGTTCCTGAAAATACCGTAGTGGCTGTCATTCCGATGATGAACTATTTGGGGCAGATGGAGCAAGATTCTTTTTTCAAAAATGAGATTAATACTTTTGTAAACAGAGACTTGTCTGAGGATTTTATAGAAAATAAAAGTCTTAATACTCAGTCCTTTGTAGCACTATTCCAACAGCTCTCTCCACATATATTCGTAGATACCCGTACGCTAAGGAGCAAGAGCAGTGGGGATGTGCTTTATTATCAGAGTGCTATGGAAGAAAATATGGGGAAGATGAAGTACTACCTCAAGGATAATCTGATTCCCCAGCTCAATGACTCCTTAGGGGGTACTTATAGGGATGTGGATAGCCTTGTTCAAAAGAAATTACAACCTAAGTCTATAGCCCCTCTTATACCCGATACGTCCGTAGGATATACCTCCTTATGGAATACCTTAGGGCTTTATATTGCCACTCACAAAGGAATTCCTTACAAAAAGCGAGTGGAGACACTTCACAATGCGCTAAAGAGTATCATCTTGATAGCCAATTCACATAGAGAACTGATCAAGAATTTGCAGGACTTGGATGCTCAAGAAGGATTACAACAACAAACTTATATTCTTTCTGCTCCCAAGGATACCATTCGTATCCCTCAAGCCTACATTGTGCCGCAACTCTTCACCGATGTCATAGACCATTTCAAGGACAATGCTATAGAAATGACCCCAATAGAGAAGGATTCACTTATGCAGGTACATTCTTATATGCTAAAAACCACAAGAGACAGTTTGCCTTTGATTGATTACAAAACAGTAAGGACACAACTGATCCAAAAGAATCAGAAAGTAGCTATCAGAAAAGGCGATCTATTGGTCTCCACTGAGCAGAAAGGACGCAAATATCTATTAGAAACCCTAGAACCTCATGCCAATAATAGCTTTATGCGTACAGGCAAGTTGCCTTTTTTGCCTACTCCTAAGGACAGCCTATGGGTATACCCCATATTTAGTATAGAAAAGTAAATAACAACACTAATTGAGTTTGTTTAATGAGATTATTTTATATTCTTTTATCCCTATCTTTAATCGCTTGTACACCAACCCCTCCTAAAAAGCCTGTGGCCAAAAAGCCCCATCCAAACTTGAAAATGGAGATGGATGCCCGTATTCATACACAGACTTTCATCAACTATTCCTTTGTAGAGGACTCCCTTTCGGGGAAAACCTCCCAATTGAAATTTGATGAACTCACCCTCACTTATGATGCAGAAGGATTTCAAATAGAGCGTTTGTACAAAAATGACTCTCTACAAGAACAATCCTTTTGGTATTATGACCCAGAGCATAGAGTAATTGCTGAGAATTACATCTGTAAAACACTCAAAGACAATTGTATCAATCGAAGAGTAATCAATCATACCTATGATACTTTGGGCTACGAAATCAAGCGCTTTTCTTATGAGTTCTTGGATACTCTTTCCCTCTTTAGCAAATATGAACTCGACTATGATAAGCATGGAAATCTCTCTAATGTTATAGAATATCAGTATCAGAAAGAAAAATGGCGTCCCTTTACTAAGGAAACCTATAAGTACAACGCCAAGGGACAGGAACAAGAGAAAGAAACCTATTATCACTATATGTCCCTATGGCTACTAAAAGAAAAGGAGAATTTCAAATACCAAAAGGACAGTCTTATAGAGGAAAAATTTGCCTATAACTATAAGCAAAGCAATGCTCCTCGTCGCATACGTTATAGCTATATAGGGGAGGAGCAACAGCTTACTTATATCAACGAAAAAGATAGTATTACCGCCATAGAGTCCTATCTATATGACCATAGAGGTGCACTCTCCAAATATACTACCTATGATACCAATGGGGTAGAGCAGCAACGCCAGTATTTCCTATATACCCCCTATGATAAGCGCCTAGAAGAGATTGTTTATAAGGGAGATAAGGAACAGCAAAGAACCATCTACCAGTATGATACCAAAGGACAACTCACCCAAAAAGTTACCTATGTACAGGGTAAAATAAGATACCTAACCCAAGTGAAGTATTCCTATCATTTATGAAAATACTCATTATAGAAGACGAAAAAGACCTGCTCTCTACCTTGCAAACTTTCTTGGAAAAAGAAAATTTCTTGGTAGAGACTGCCCATGATTATCCCTCTGGACTGAAGAAAATAGCCGATTATGATTATGATTGTATTCTCTTAGATATCATGCTGCCCAAGGGGAGTGGTATGGAGCTATTGGACGAACTTCGGACACTGAAAAGGAATACCGCTGTGCTGATCCTCTCGGCTAAGGATTCAGTGGAGGATAAGGTCTTAGGGCTAGAAAAGGGAGCTGATGATTATTTAGCCAAGCCTTTCCACTTGGCAGAACTACTGGCCAGAATCAAATCTATTATTCGCCGCAAGCACCAGCAAGGGGAGGACTTTATCGCTTACAAAAATGTTACGCTATACCCAGAAGATAGGCGCGTGGTAGTAGCAGGCAAACCTATGACTACCAATAGAAAGGAATATGAGATGCTCTATTACTTCATGATTCGCCCAGAGAAATTAGTGGAGCGTACCACTTTGGCCGAAGCCATTTGGGGTGATGATATAGACCAAGTAGATAGCCTAGACTTTATCTACTCCCAAGTGAAAAACCTACGCAAAAAACTCAAATCCTTAGGGGCAGAAATTGACTTTCAAGCAGTCTATGGTATTGGGTACAAACTGGTTTAGATTATGAGAAAAATTCTATATTTGCATGGCTTAGACAGCCACTTGCACGCCGATAGGGAAGAGGTACTTGCCCGTTATGGGAAAATCTTTGCCCCTATCTTTGATTACAAAAATAACCCAGAGCTATTCACTCACTTATGCGAGGAATACCAAAGTATTGATGTGATTATTGGCTCCAGTGCAGGGGGGCTTATCGGCTATTTCTTAGCACAAAAGCTACAAAAGCCCTGCGCTCTTTTCAATCCTGCGCTGAACTACCAGCACGAGCTGCCCTTTGCTCCCTTTTGGGATAAGCAGTATAGGCAATACATGCTCTTTGTCATGGGAGTGCAGGACGAAGTAGTACCTTATAAAGAAATATTACCCATAGCCTTAGCTGACAAAACTCCTAAACAACAGATAGATATACATCTTATACAAAATATGGGGCACCTCTATCCTATTGAAATTTTCTCTCAAGAATTGAAATTTTTCTTTGACAAAATCAGTAGTCAGTAAGCAGCTGTCAGTAGTCAGCCCCTAAGCTGGTGCAAGCTTGTAGCTCTTTATTTATAAAAAGCTTAAACTCAAAAATAATGAATAAAGAAACCATCATCCAAGAAATACTATCAAGGGTAACTGCTACCTTTGACCGATTAGATCTCCCTAAACAACCTTATGGAAGAAATGGACTTTGGGAAGGTATTACTGATTATTTCAAAATCAAACAGCGAAAGAACAAAATAGAGTTTCATAATAATGAGGAAGAATATACTTGTCCTTCCATTACTATTAAAGACTTTGACCAGCTTCCTGATGATTTCATAGACAATGAGTTGCTTCCTGCTTTGGAAGAACAACTTACTCAAATGTTCTTCAATCCTGAGTTTTATTATAGCTTTGAGTACAAACTTACCTTAGTGTTTGATTTTCTTTCTGCCTCAGGGCATCACGCCCGCAAGCAACTGCGATTGGAACACCCTGAGCGCAAGGCTGAACTCAAAGAACGTTTGGATACCTATGTACAAAAGGTAATCTATGAAGCTACTGAGAAAATGAAAGAGAAGGAAGTGCATACTTTCTTTGATAAACTTTTTGATTTTGAACTCACTGGCTACAGCGAGGACAAGGTGGTTGAAATCCTCAGCAAAGGAATTACTCTCATAGATCCTAAGTGGAAAAAGACTTTAGAAGAGTATCAATGGTGCTTGCTTTACTATACTAGAGTATGGAAAGAAAAGGTTTTTATGAAACTATATTACAAAGTAGAAGGAAGTGATTGATCAAAGAAATATACACTCAAGGAAGGTTTGCAAGCAAAAGATATAGATAATGCCAAACTAAACCTATTTGTAGCACAAGCCCTTTGGCAGATCAAATATAAAAAATATAGTTGGGATGTAAAGTTTGCTTGTGAGGATTTAGAGCGAGCTGCTAAGGAATTAGGCTCTAAAAAAGCGGCTATGTACCTCAAAGAGGGAACTGGTATCTTGCCTAACGACCTTATTCATTACAAGGATAGCGAAGTGGAATGCGATGCCAATGATGTTTTTGCTCAAATCAGTGTGAAAATCAAACAAGAATCGGCTACAGCTTACGACAAAGCGTTGAATTTTATCATCGCCCTGCTCAAGGCTGATTTTCCTGCCAGCTACCATATCAAGTTCAGTAGTAAAGCCCGTAAACAGTTTTTACCTATCAAAGGCATTGCCAAATCGTCTACTCATCGCTTCTTTGTTCAAGCACTGCAATACGAAGATTTGCGTCCTAAATTGGTAGCTTATGCCGAGGTAGCTATGAAAGAATTTCAGTGGTACAGTGATGTAGAAGAAGGCGAAAAAAGCTGTATGCCTGGTAGTTATGCCGTTTTTGGCTTAGGACTGATAGGGGAGGAGTACTTTCCCTTGGTGAGCCAATACTTTGCGCTATTGGACGACGAACACCAAATGGTACACAAGTATTTCGTTAGTGCCCTTATAGACCGTTACGGAGTGAATGAGAAATCCTTACCGCTTATCTGCCAAGGAATCACCTCGGCACAGTTTGATATGGTGTTTAAGAATTTGGAAAAAGAAATGGAAAAGCCAGAGAACAAGGAGTTACTCGCAAAATTCCTCAAAGAAAAAGAAGCCTTTTTTACGGCTAACAAAGAACGAGGCTTCTACAGATATTATGAAGAAGAGATTTACTATGCCATCTATGGCAAGCAGTGGAAGAAGAAAGTGAAAAATTAGCTTTGAGATGAAAAAAATCCTTATTCATATGCTCATTATAGCAAGTGCTGTTTATATTTCTTTTGTTTTTTATAGAACAATAGCTATTTATAGCCAAATAGATACTATGAAAAAGACAACAGCTTTGGTAAATACTTGTTATAAGCAATGAGTTATACTAAAGGCATATCTTGAAAAAATAGATGGTGTAAAACAAAAATATAAAATTACGTTTTTATACAGAGCTACAGGATTGTTTTCTATCAGACAAGTTCCTCAAATAAACGATAAGGAAGAAATTACTTATTATGAGATAGAAAAATGCTATTTTAATAAAGATGATGTTTTTAGTACTACTAACAAAGTAGGGATTTCCACTGAAAAATACCAAAGAAGTGATTTTCAATTGTTTTTGGATATTTTTAGTTACTATAAAAATGTACTGTTCTATGCCTTATTTTTTCTTAATTGCACCTTTTACTGTTATGTAGATAATAGTAATAAGAGTATAAAACTTTTCTGTATCATTTATACGATTATTTTTCTATTTATTTGAGAAACACCATTGATAATAAACCATTAATAATTAAAAATGAAAGTAAGTAAATTAATCCTCCTTTTCCTCATAGGAATTATGATAGGAAAAGCACAAACCAAAAAACAAATGAACGACCAAACCATTTACCAATTTGAAGTAGAGGACATTACAGGGAAAGCATTTCCACTGTCAAGTCTACAAGGAAAGAAAGTGATGATTGTCAATACCGCCTCCAAGTGCGGGCTGACCCCTCAGTATAAGGAGTTAGAGGCACTATATCAACAGTATAAGGACAAGGATTTTGTCATCATAGGCTTTCCCGCCAATAATTTCCTCAAACAAGAACCAGGTACCAATGAAGAGATTGCCACATTCTGTCAGGTGAATTATGGGGTAAGTTTCCCTATGATGAGCAAGATTTCTGTCAAGGGTAAGGATATGCACCCTCTGTATCAGTTTCTTACCCAGAAGTCTAAGAATGGCGTCATGGACTCCAAAGTAAGCTGGAACTTCCAAAAATACCTTATCGGAAAGGACGGACACTTAGAGAAAGTTATAGATCCAAAAACCCTTCCTAATGACCCAGAAGTTATTCAGTGGATCAGTGAGTAATGATTAATGTTCAGTGCCAATAATGATTAATAAGATTTCCTTAGTGTAGAGGTACAATTTATGTAGCCTTAATGAATCATTGATCATTATTGGCATTAATCACTATTATTCTATTTTACATAATATAAATTATAGGAATTTCTGATATGCTCAAAAAGAGAGGCTAATAGTCATTGCTGACCTTAGCCTCTCAACGCTTTAATTCTAAGTATTATGTGGAAATTATTTCAATACTTCTTTTACTTTTTCACCAATTTTTGCAGGTGAATCTACCACGTGGATACCACATTCGCGCATGATACGTTTTTTAGCTTCAGCAGTATCTTCGCTACCTCCTACAATAGCACCCGCATGCCCCATAGTACGTCCCTTTGGAGCTGTTTCCCCAGCGATAAAGCCTACTACAGGTTTCTTGTTGCCAGTCTCTTTGATCCAGCGAGCAGCTTCCACTTCCAACTGACCTCCAATTTCACCTATCATGACTATAATTTCTGTTTCAGGATCATTCATGAAGAGTTCTACAGCTTCTTTGGTGGTAGTACCTATGATAGGGTCTCCTCCAATACCTATTGCAGTGGAAATACCCAAGCCTTGGCGTACTACTTGGTCAGCAGCCTCATAAGTCAAAGTACCTGATTTAGAGACAATACCTACCTTTCCTTTCTTGAATACGAATCCAGGCATGATACCTACTTTCGCTTCTTCTGGAGTAATTACCCCAGGACAGTTAGGTCCTATAAGGCGACAATCTTTGTCCTTGATATAGGCAGCAACCTTTACCATGTCAGCTACAGGAATCCCCTCTGTAATGGTGATTATTACTTTAATCCCTGCTTCGGCAGCTTCCATAATGGCATCAGCCGCAAATGCAGGTGGTACAAAGATAATAGAAGTATCCGCCCCTACTTTCTTTACCGCCTCTTTTACAGAGTTGAAAACAGGCTTTCCTAAGTGTGTTTGTCCTCCTTTGTTAGGAGTTACCCCTCCCACTACATTAGTTCCATATTGAATCATTTGCTCCGCATGGAAAGTTCCTTCACTCCCTGTAAAACCTTGTACAAGGATTTTTGAATTCTTATTTACTAATACACTCATTGGTTTGAATTTTTTAGAGCACAAAGTTACTTATTTTTTTTCAATTTTCCAAGAAAAAACGAAATAATGTTCAATTATTTGTGACATTAATCACTAGTCATTAATCACTAGTCACTATCGAAAGCTTTCCCTTCCCCAAAAGAAAGGAGTCTCTATCTGCAAGGCTCTCAGGTAAGTATAACCCTGTCCCCTATGATGACTTTCGTTTTCTATAGCATAGAGTATCCACTGAGCAAAGCTAAAGGTCATATGATACAGTGTTACAGGCCGTGTATAATCCTCTATTGCTTGCCATTCTTGGTCTACTTGTGCTGTAACCCTGTCCCATAGAGCTAACAAATCTTCTTTTTGAGTAGGAAACTTCTCTTCTAAGAACTTCTGATGCTTTTCAGGGAGTATTTCTCCAAATATCCCATCTATGATGCCGATAAACTCTTGTACCATGGCCGAGAACGGACGCAAATTGGCGATGTTAAACTCAAAAAGCTCCTTCTCAGGGAAAGCCTCGATAACCTTACGAGTAAGAGCACGTACATCTTTGAAATTGGTCAGTAGTTCCTCTGGTGTAAGTAATTCTTTCATTATTGTAACATTTAAAATTCAGGGCAAAGGTAGTATTTTCTATTCTTTTAGCAAGTGTACATTCTGATAAAGTTTTCTTATTTCATCTCTCACTTCCATTAGGGCAAATCCCAACAGATTCTTACCACGCCACGCAGCTATATTTTGTGATTTCTCATTGTCTTTGCTCAAGCCTATCCCCCAAATAGTATCGAGTGGACTTGCCTCTACCAGTATTTTATCGCCCGTAGAGAGCAAGAAGTCCATCATAGCCTTGTTTTGGGTGAATTTGTAGTAATTCCCATTGAGCACAATACTGTATTTGGCCTTGTCCCACACCTGAGGATCAAAATTACGCACTTTCCTACCTAAAGCTTTCATAAGTTTAGGATCAGAAGTGTTCATGATTTCTTCCTCTACTTCTTCATCGCCAAACAAACGCGCTTTTTCAGCCATCATATACTGCTCAGCACAATAATACTCATCAGCATCTACAGAAAAAGGTGAGGGTTGCCATTGTGAAAAACAAGATTCATCTACTACCTCTGCATTGGGCTTCCAAAAGAAAACAAACTTGAGCTTCTTTGCCGAATGGATAAAGGTTGCTATAGAGTATTTATAAGCGCCTTTAGGTTGCCAAACAGGAATTCCTTCGTAGTAGTAATCGGTTTCGTCATCTATATCTTGGTCATCCTCTTCCCATCTGTTGTAATGCCAAAAACAAGGATATGGAAAAAGTGCTTGGTACTCTTTTTGTTGTGCAGGGGTAAGGGTCTCATACCAGTCCCAAAATTTCCATTTATAACCTTCGCCAGCGCCCATACGCCAGCCTATAGTAAATTCAGTATAAGCAGGGAAAGCAATCCACTGCGGTGCCATAAGTTCAAATGTAGGTATCATCATAAAGTATTTTTAGTGAGTATATATTTCTTAGGGGTAGTGCCAAATTTCTTTTTAAAGGCAGCTATAAAGTGGCTGGGCATACTATAGCCGAGCTTGAGGGAGAGTTCATTGACATTGTACTGCTCGGTGGTGAGCCACTTGCGCGCTAGCTCCATTTTGTAATCAAAAAGAAAGCTATAGACGGACTCCCCATAGATTTGCTTAAAGCCACTTTTGAGCTTTTTTAAGGGAAGTCCTACCTCTTCGGCAAGCTCCTGCAACGAAGGTGGAGAAGTCATACGCTTTAGAATTATTTCTTTGGCCTTACGGATCTTCTGTACATTGTCTTCATTGGAAAGAAACGGACAAGCCTCACTCTCATTCTCCTGTCCCTTGTTAAAATACAGGCTCAATAGCTCATACACTTTTGCTTTAAGGTATAATGGATATACACTCGTATGTAGATGCATAGTGCGAAGCTGGTGCAAGATGACTGATAACTGAGGAGAAATAGCCCCAGTAGTATAATATTTCTCATGCTGGCCAGAAGGAGAAAGAAAATCAATTACTCCTGATTCTTCCAAGAACAGTGAATGAAACTTTCCTATAGCAATAAAAAGCGAAAAAAGGGCTGACCCTGGTGATAATTGTACTTGTAAAGGTAATATTTCCTTAGGATTGTACAACAAGAGACTCTCCATCTCCTTCAGAGGGAAGGTGTAATTTCCATCATGGAAAACAAAAGTAACCGCTCCCCTATCACAGAAATGAAATTGAATAAAATTTTGTTTGATATCTTGCCTAACATCCTCATAATCATCACTTTCATTTTCTTTTTGGAAAACAAAAATTCCTTCTTCTACTTCCTGAAAAAGAGAGGTACTTTGGGCGCTATTTTTTGAGTACATAATAGAGTGTTTTTTACATTTTCTTATTTAGACTTTTTCTATATTTTAGTGGGTGATTAGTAGTAAAATACTGATTTACAATTAGTCATAAATCAAGATGCAAAGATAGTACTTTTAGAGTAAAAAAAAGAACTTTTAGCGCTATTTTTTTTCAGAATATAACCTTATTTTTGCATTCGTTTTTATGGATAGATCTAATGACTCAAAATACAACTCAAAAGGAAACTCATTTTTATACCATTGGAATTAGCTATAAGAAGGCAGATGCAGATATGCGTGGGCTTTTTAGCCTTGATCAAGAACACCAAGAACGTATTCTATCTCTAGCCCAAGAGGAAGGCATGGAGGGACTCGCTATCATCTCTACTTGTAACCGGACAGAACTCTATGGCTTTGCTCAACACCCTTTCCAACTTATCCAAAAACTATGTGCCCACTCCAAGGCTACCCTTGAGGATTTTGAAAAGGTAGGATACATCTACAAAAATAAGGAGGCCATCAATCACCTATTCAGTGTAGGAACAGGATTAGATAGCCAAATTTTGGGTGATTTCGAAGTGATTAGCCAACTGAAAAAGTCCTTCACTTTGGCTAAAAAATTCAACCTTATCAATGCTTTTATGGAACGTTTGCTCAATTGTGTAATCCAAGCCAGCAAGCGTATCAAAAACGAAACCGAACTCTCCAGCGGTGCCACTTCCGTTTCTTTTGCTTCTGTACAGTATATCATGCAAAATGTAGCGGATATTTCCAAGAAAAATATACTACTTTTTGGTACTGGAAAGATTGGTCGCAATACTTGTGAAAACCTGATTAAGCATACCCAAAACGAACATATTACACTAATCAACCGCACCAAGGAAAAAGCGGAAGAAATTGCCGGTAGGTTTCATGTTTTAGTCAAAGATTTTAATACTTTAGTGCGTGAACTCACTCAGACAGATGTATTGGTAGTGGCCACAGGTAGCAAAACTCCTACCATTACCAAGGAGATGCTTCCTCAAGATAGAGAAATGCTCGTACTTGACCTTTCTATTCCTAAGAATGTTGCCCCTGATGTACAAGAATTGGACAAGGTAACCCTCATTCATATGGATTACCTCTCTCAAATGACTGATGATACACTGGAGCGTAGAAAGACTTTCGTACCTCAGGCACAGCAAATCATAGAGGAAATTAAGACGGAGTTTGACCAATGGCTACAAAACCGCCGCTTTGCCCCTACTATCCAAGCGCTAAAACAATCTTTG
Source organism: Capnocytophaga sp. CM59 (assembly GCF_000293175.1). Taxonomy (NCBI): domain Bacteria; kingdom Pseudomonadati; phylum Bacteroidota; class Flavobacteriia; order Flavobacteriales; family Flavobacteriaceae; genus Capnocytophaga; species Capnocytophaga sp. CM59. Next base: position 40,611 of record NZ_ALNN01000015.1, on the reverse strand, counting down.
GAGGCACTCAAAGAGGGTGAAATAGACTTTCAGCGCAAGAAAATAGCTGATTTTAATCAGGCGCAAGCCGATATCATTGGGGAGCGAATTATCCAAAAAATCACTACCCGCTTTATCAATCACCTAAAAGAAACTTCTACTCCTGAGGAAAGCCTCACCTTTATGAAAGAGGTATTTGAGTTATAACTGATTAGTGGTTAGTAATTAGTCTTAGGAACTAACTACTAACCACTAACTGCTAACGACCTTTTCTTTTTTGGTTCTTACTGATAATAGAAACTACTATGTAAGTAAGCATAAGGCATACCAAGGCAAAGAGAAGAATCATCATAGTCCCTCCTGTATAGCTGTACAAGGGGAGAAAGGATAAAATATTCATAATCAATTATTTTTTATAATTCTTTAAAAACGGTATGTAACAAGCGTTTTTTATCGCTGATACTCTCTTCCATAGAGATCATACTTTCGGTTCTGTATACCCCTTGTATGTCATCTATCATAAAGATAATTTCTTTCGCATGCTTGGTATCACGAGCGCGAATCTTACACAATATATTGTACTTTCCACTGATGATGCTCGCTTGTGTGATATAAGGAATCTCTGTGAGTCGCTCTATCACAAACTGGGTTTGGTGGTTTTTCTCTAAGAAAATACCCACATATGCCACAAAGGTATACCCTATTTTATCGTAATCTACTGTCAGGGTAGAACTCTTGATAATACCTGATTCTTCCATTTTCCTTACGCGAATATGTACCGTACCTGCCGATACCTCCAAGGCCTTAGCAATATCCGTAAAAGGCATACGTGTATTCTCAATAAGCATATCAAGAATCTTGTGGTCAATCTCGTCTAACTTAAATCGTGCTGCCATACTTTTTAATTTTTGCGCAAAGGTAGGAATTTTTTTGATATAACCACAAGGAAAACGTAAAAAAATTATATATTCTCTACTTCTTTTCGGATATAGTCCAAGATATAAGGGATTTTGCTGTGAATATCACAATGTTCCAAAGGACAAATCTCTGATAACAGATAGGTCTTATGTGCCTGAAAATCTTTTCCTTCGCTATCGGGAACGAGCTTAGGGGCAAAGACAATCCGATCACCTTCTAAAACCTCTTCTAATTGTACGAAAATTTTTTCTTGAGGTTCTTTATCATCTATAATACAATAGTCGCGAAAACACTTCTTATTTTCAGGAATTTCTAAATAGCGCTCCCATGCTCTTTCATCTACTTCATGTTTATCGATATAAGCAAGCCCTGCCCAAAGCGCTTGTGCTACATACTTGCGGGTCTGTTCTCTTTGATAATCTCCTGGATAAAAACCTGACTCTACAAGTATCGTCGGAGTACCTAAAAGAGAATACTGATCACCTGTACAATTGGGATTGAAACTATCGTCAAACCGACCTATAAATTTAGGAATTGACATTTGTAAACATTTGTTCATTTCCACAATCACACCAGCAGCACGCGCTCTTACCGCTGTTATATTTCTTTCTTCATCTACTGCCGGCGCTAAGAATGATACTGTAGCAGGTTTGTCTCCTACTCCAAAGATGGTACGTTGATCATGTAGATTAAAACAGAAATCAGGCTTTACACGTTCATAAGTACTTCTAAGAAACTGGCTTTCTTTCTGTGAAAGAGCTATTGCATCTCGGTTCAGGTCTACCCCATTGCCGTTTACACGTGTATACAGGGTAGCTCCATCTGGATTGAGCATTGGAATTATATATAATTTACAATTGTAAAAGTAGTAACCCTCCCTATCAAAAAGCTTAAACAAGTCTAACAAGGCACGGGTAGTAGTGCTCTCATTGCCATGCATCTGTGACCACAATAGTATATGTTTCTCTCCCTCTCCTATACAATATAGAGGAATAGGCAGGCCTTTTTCGGAGGTACCCTCTGCTATTTTCCATTGTTCATAATCCTGAAGTACAGTTTGCAAACGCATATAAGGAACATACTTGCCTATGATACGTTCTTCTTTGTGATAACAAAACTCCATAATATTTTTTCACAAAAGTAAAAATAATAATATTTACTATTGTGAAATATACATATTTTATTCTTGTGAAATAATTTTGCTTTTTGAAAAATAATATATTACTTTTGTAACCTGATTCTAAAACCTTATATATGTTCTCTCAACAAGACTTTATTGCTCGTTTACAGCGAATTATGGATTATTATGACCTCAATGCTTCAGCCTTAGCCGATAGCCTTGGGGTGTTGCGCTCTAGTATTTCACACCTATTATCCGAAAGAAATAAGCCTAGTCTAGATTTTGTACTCAAAATAATTGACAAATATCCCGAAGTTGACCTATATTGGTTGCTTTATGGGAAGGGTTCTTTCCCAAAGGAAGAAAAAAAGCCTGCCCCTACCCCACTGCCAACCGAAATTCCTTTCCCAGAAGATAATGTTTTGGAAGACAGTGAGAAAGAAAGAAAAGTAGCTGCTGAAATTCCTGTAAAAAAACAGAAAAGGCAGATCCAAAAAATTATTTTCTTTTATGAGGATAATTCTTTTGAAATATTTGAAAATTTGTAGTATATTTGCTTTATCTAAAAATACAATAATTCACATTTGTAAAAATTATTTTCTATGATGATAGAACATCTTTTTTCTGCCGATGCGCTCATCGCTCTCTTGACCCTTACTTTCTTGGAGATTGTTTTAGGGATTGACAATGTTATCTTTATCTCTATCGTGACGGGCAAGCTCCCCGATGATCAGCGTAAGCGTGCTACTCGTTTGGGACTCTTCTTAGCTATGTTCATACGTATAGCGCTGCTCTTCTGTATCTCTTGGCTAGTACAGCTCAAAGAACCTTGGTTTAGCTTTGACTATGGTTGGTGCAAGGCTGATTTCAACGGACAAGCGCTCATACTACTGGTAGGGGGAATCTTCCTCTTGTACAAATCCACTCATGAGATTCACTCCAAGGTGAACCATATAGAACATATCACCGATTCCGCAGAAGCTGAAAAATCACAGAAAAGCTCTTTCTGGCCTACAATCGTTCAGATTCTTATGATTGATGTTATTTTCTCCTTGGATAGTATTCTTACAGCTGTGGGAATGACTAGTGGATTGGAAGGCGCCTTATTGGTTATGATTATTGCGGTAATTCTTTCCGTAGGTATCATGATGCTCTTTGCTGTTCCTGTAGGAAACTTTGTCAATCGCAATCCTTCTATCCAGATATTGGCTCTCTCTTTCCTTATATTGATTGGGTTCATGCTACTGACCGAAAGCATGCACCTCTCCCATGCCGTTGTCTTCGGTAAGGAAGTAGGGGCTATTCCTAAGGGGTATCTATATTTTGCTATCGCTTTTTCTTTGGGAATAGAGTTCCTCAATATGCGTATGCGAAAAAAATCATCTTAAACTTTAGAAACTTAAGACCTATTATAATATGGATTCCATGTATGCTTATACCCATGGTGCTTCTTCTGTGGCACTATTGGGTGAAACCATTGACGAAAATTTGAAAAAAACGGTTGCCAAATATGCTGACCAAGAAGCGCTTATTTGTAGCCATCAGAACTATAGAGCTACCTATAAGGAGTTTTACGACCAAGTCGTAGAAGTAGCTAAAGGGCTTATCGCCTTGGGCGTAAAGCGAGGCGAACGTGTAGGAGTGTGGTCACCTAACTGCTACCAATGGACACTCTTACAATATGCTACGGCTAAAATAGGAGTTATTTTGGTCAATATCAACCCAGCCTATCGTACCAGTGAGTTGATCTACGTGATCAACCAATCAGGCTTATCGGTAATGTTTTCCGCTCTTCAGTTCAAGAGTAGTAACTATAAGAAGATGATGGACGACGCTCGTGAGTTCACCGATACTATCCGTAAGGCAATCTTTTGGGACGAAAGTTGGGAACATTTCCTCAAAGAGGGCAAGCAGATCTCCGATGAGACCTTGCGCAAATATGAGGAAAAAGTACAGTTCGACGACCCTGTCAATATCCAATATACCTCTGGTACCACAGGAAACCCCAAGGGAGTCACGCTCTCACACCATAATATATTGAACAATGCCTACTTCATTGGTCTGAGAATGAACTATAGCCATGTAGATAGGGTATGTATACCTGTGCCTTTCTACCACTGTTTTGGGATGGTCATCGGTAACTTGGCTTGTACTGTTCATGGGGCTACTATGGTAGTGCCTAACGATAGCTTTGATCCTGTAAAGACCTTGGAGACTATAGAGAAGGAACGCTGTACATCTCTCTATGGGGTGCCTACCATGTTTATTGCTGAATTGCACGAGATGGAACAAAAGACCTACGACCTCTCCTCTTTGCGTACAGGCGTTATGGCCGGTTCTTTGTGCCCGCCTGAAATTATGAAGAAGGTCAAAGAACAGATGAACATGCACGAGATTACCATCTGCTATGGTATGACCGAGACTTCGCCTGTTTCTACCCAGACAAGAATTGGAGTTCCTTTCGAAAAGCAAATCTACTCAGTAGGTACCATACATGATCACTTGGAAATCAAGATTATAGATCCTAAAACCCAAGCTATTCTCAAGCGGGGCGAAAGTGGAGAGCTTTGCACCCGCGGCTATTCGGTAATGCTTAAGTATTGGAATAGCCCTGAGGCTACCCGCCAAGTGCTTGATGAACAACGTTGGATGCACTCTGGCGACTTGGCCATGATGGATGAAGATGGTTATTTGCACATCTCTGGCCGTATCAAAGACCTCATCATCCGCGGAGGAGAAAACATCTCTCCTAAGGAAATTGAGGACTTCCTCTATACCTACAAGGGAGTAATGGATGCTCAAGTAATAGGGGTGCCCAGTGAGAAATATGGCGAGGAAATCATGGCGTGGATCAAGCCCAATGAGGGTGTTACCCTCACCGAAGAAGAACTTCGTGACTTCTGTAAGGAAAGAATTGCTCATTATAAAATACCTAAATACTGGAAATTTGTCAGCGAGTTCCCTATGACCATCTCTGGAAAAATCCGTAAAGTGGAAATGCGTGAGATTGCCGCTCGCGAATTAGGACTCGCAACTGAAGATTAAAAAATACAATCATGACACACCAACTAAAAATATTTAATTCTCTCACAGGAGAAAAAGAACTATTCACACCCCTACATGATAATAATGTAGGTATGTATGTATGTGGCCCTACAGTGTACAGCAATGTACACTTGGGCAATGTACGTACCTTTATGTCGTTTGACTTTATCTATCGTTCCCTCAAGTTCTTAGGGTACAAGGTACGCTACGTGCGCAACATCACCGATGCAGGACACCTCACCGACGATGGCGACGTGAATAACGACCGCTTTGTAAAGCAATCCCGTCTTGAAAAGCTCGAACCTATGGAGATTGTACAGAAATACACTGTGGATTTCCATAAAGTATTGGAGCTATTTAACCTCCTCCCCCCTACTATTGAGCCTACCGCTACAGGACATATCTTGGAACAAATACAACTGACCGAAAAGCTTCTAAAGGATGGTTTTGCCTATGAGAGCAACGGTTCGGTGTATTTTGATGTCATAGAGTATAACAAGCGCGGACTCAACTATGGCGAGCTCTCTCGAAGAAATATAGAAGAGCTTTTTGCCAATACCCGTGATCTGGACGGGCAAGGGGAAAAGCGTAACCCTCAAGACTTTGCTCTATGGAAAAAAGCCTCCCCTGCACATATCATGCGCTGGGCTTCCCCATGGGGGGATGGCTTCCCTGGCTGGCACTTGGAGTGTACCGTGATGAGCACCAAGTATCTTGGCAATCAGTTTGATATACACGGAGGGGGTATGGATCTGAAGTTTCCACACCATGAGTGTGAGATTGCCCAAGGCAAGGCAGGACATGGAGAAAGTCCTGTACGCTACTGGATGCATGCCAATATGCTCACCATGAACGGACAGCGTATGAGCAAATCCACAGGCAATTACATTCTGCCTATGCAACTGGTCTCTGGCGATAATACTTTCTTTGAGAAACCTTTCGCTCCTGCGGTAATTCGTTTCTGTTTTATGCAAGCGCACTACCGCAGCGTATTGGACATCTCCAATGAGGCGATGCTCGCTGCTGAAAAGGGCTTTGCCCGACTTATGGAAGCCGTAAAGACAGTCAATGAGCTTACCACTGACCTTGAACAGCCTACTTCCCTACCTATAGCTGAGTGGAAACAAAAGTGTTATGATGCTCTTTTGGACGATTTCAACTCCCCTATCCTCATCGCTCACCTCTTTGAGGCAGTCAAGTGGATCTTCCAAGTGAAAAGCGGGGAAGAAAAAATCGCTATCAGCGAACTCAAAGAGCTACAAACCCTCATGAATGCTTTTGTTTTTGATGTATTAGGGCTAAGAAGTGAAGAGCAATCCGCAGGAAATAACGACAAACTCGACGGAGTGCTCCAGCTGCTGATCAATATGCGTATGGAAGCCCGTGCCAATAAGGACTTTGCGCTCTCTGACAAGATTCGCGATGAACTCTTAGCGCTCGGTATCCAGCTCAAGGATGGCAAAGAAGGAACTACTTACAGTGTAATTTAGATAAAAATATAAGGAACTAATTATAAGGAATAGGTTAAAATATGGACGTATAATGAATTTATATTATAAACAAGTACAGATATTAGTTTTTTGTCTGATTACTTTTATATCAAATATTGCATTATCACAAAATATAAAAGTAACCTATGCTTATGGGAGTAAGGATAAAGAAATTCAAGAATTAATGGATTTCGAAAACATCTACTCTGAACAGTTAATTTTTGAAGGGGCTCCTCTTGAAGGAAAACATTATGAAATTAATATACAAGAGTTTACCCATGGAAAAAAGACAAATACAAAGCTCCTTTTTGATTCCTCTGAGATGGAATTTTTCAGGAATAATTCAAAAGAATTATCCTTAAAGTTCTTTTTTAAAATCTCTGAGGGAAAACTAAAATCTGTTGTAAAAGGAACGCACTTTAGCAGTGCTAAAGTATATAATGAATTGAAAGACAATGCTGATTGGTATGTATTAAAAGATTTTTTTGGATCAGAAAAAGAATGGTTTATTTCAGGTAATTTAGATAGAGATATACCCATTTTGGCTATTATTACCCCAAGCATGAATGCAGATGGGACAAAATCTTATTGTAAAGTAGTTCAATCAGAAATAATTCCTGAAGAATTCGGATTGCATTTCAAAATTCCACATTATTTTTTAATAACTATCAAATTTAAAGAAAAATGAAATTCTTTGTTGTGCTACTTTTACTCATAAGTGATATTGTTTTTGCTCAGGAAGAAGCCTTTGCAGTAATCAATGACAAAGATGGTTATGTAAATGTACGAAAAGAAAAAAGTGCCCAAAGCAAAGTACTTAAAAGACTCAATAACAAGACCATTGTATTTGTATATAATTACGATAAGGCAACAGACGGCAATTGGATCTATACCGATGAAGAAGGGTATATTTATAAAGATAGAGTCAAGTGGATACATAAATTCCCTCAAATAGCCAAAGGTATTGTCAAAGGAAATACTATTGTCTTTGAAGGAAAAGAAATTCAAGTCGTCCTTACTTCTGGAAAGTTTGACAAGAGCAAACATTCATTTGAATATTTCAAGGATTCTCCCACAGGAATAGAAGTGATAGATGATGAGCTTCCTTATGGTACTGATGGCAAAATGCCAACTACAGAATATAGAAGTATTGAGGTAAACATTCACGGAAAACGAGTGTCCCTTCCCAAAGATGCTTATAGTGATTTGTATGAACCTACTTTCCTTACAGACCATAATTCCGTCTATTATGACAAGGAAAGCGATATTCTCTATATAGTTGCGAATAATAATTATGCTGAGCGCCCTTATAAGGTTTGTTGGCAAATCGAAAAAGGGGTCTATAAAGGTAGAAAAGTAAGCGAACTTGTCTACTAAGCTGTCATTATCAATACAACAAAACAAAGGAAAGAACATTTTACAGGAATTTTATTTATAAAATATTTGTAAATTTAGAATTTAAAAACATATTAAACAAAGTGAGAATGACTTATTATAAAGATTAGTCACTTGTCACTTGTCACTTGTCATTATGAAAAAGACTCTGGAGGACTTAGAATTTCCCGCCCTTTTAGCTTTAGTTGCCGCGCACACCCTCACTCCCAAAGGAAAAGAAAGGGTGCTTGCGCTAAAGCCTTTGATTAATAGGGAGGTGATCACTACACTCCTACACCAAACCAATGAGTACCTAACCTCCTTGGAGACACAAAACTATATCCCTTCTCATAACTTTGAGGAGATTGACCATGAAATTCGCTTCTTAGGGATAGAAAACAGTTTGTTAGAACCTCATTCGTTTGCCAAAATACGTGCGTTGAGCCTGACGGTCAATGCACATTTGTTGTTTTTCAAGAAGTTCTTGGACTACTACCCTACTTTGGCTACACTTTCCAAAGATATTCCCTATACGGAAGAGATCATCGGGGCTATTGATAGTGTCTTGGATAAGTTTGCCGAAATCAAGTCCGATGCCTCAGAAAAGCTCTACCAAGTACGTGCCGAGATAGGAACGCTCAAGGGGAAAATCAACCAAAGTTTCTCCCGTGCCCTCTCCGAGTACAATGCCTTGGACTACTTGGACGATATCCGTGAGACGGTAGTGGAGAATAGGCGTGTGCTAGCTGTCAAAGCGGCCTATAAGCGCAAGGTACGCGGTACTGTCCTGGGAAGTTCCAAAACAGGAAGCATCATCTATATAGAGCCTTTGGTTACCGAACAGTATTCGCGCGAACTCTCTCACCTGCTGCATGAGGAAAGGGAGGAGATAAGGCGTATCTTGCTGAGACTTACCAATACTTTACGCCCTTTTGCCGAGCTTCTTTCCCAGGAGCAGGATTACTTAGTCGGGATAGATGTGATTGCGGCCAAGGCTTACTTTGCCAAAGAGACCCATTCTCTCTTGCCTGAACTCACCCAAGAGCGAGTGCTGGAGCTTCGGGAGGCTTATCACCCTTTACTTTTGCTAAGCAATGCTAAGAAAGGCAAACAAACTTTCCCGCAAACCATTCGCTTAGATGACCAGCAACGTATTATCGTCATTTCAGGCCCTAATGCAGGCGGAAAGAGTATTACGCTCAAGACCATTGGTCTGCTGCAACTGATGTTCCAAACAGGCTTACTCCTACCTGTCCACCGCTTGAGCAAATTGCCTATTTTCTCCCATATCTTAACCGATATTGGGGATAACCAATCTATTGAAAATCACCTGAGTACCTACAGCTATCGGCTCAAAAATATGAATTATTTCTTGAGGAAATGCAATGAGACCACCCTTTTCCTTATTGATGAGTTTGGAACAGGAAGTGACCCAGAACTAGGGGGGGCTTTGGCGGAAATATTCTTGGAAGAGTTCTACCACCGAAAGGCTTTCGGGGTGATTACAACTCACTATGCCAATCTGAAAATATTGGCCAACGAACTCCCTTACGCTACCAATGCCAATATGCTTTTTAATGATAAGACCCTAGAGCCTATCTACAAACTCATTGTGGGGGAAGCAGGTAGCTCCTTTACCTTTGAGGTTGCTCAGAAAAACGGCATCCCTTATAGCCTGATTAATAGGGCTAAAAAACGTATAGAAAAAGGCAAAGTCCGTTTTGATGCTACTATCGCCAAGCTACAAAAGGAGCGTTCGCAAATGGAAAAAACAACTTCTTCTCTTAAGGAAGAGGAGGTTAGAACTCGCGAGGAAGCCAAGCGCTTGGAGACGCTTAATAACAAGATACAAAGCAAACTCTCTTCCTATCAGGAACTCTACGACCAAAATCAGAAGTTTATCTATCTCGGCAGCAAGATCAATGAGATTGCCGAACGCTATTTTGAGGATAAGAAGCGCCGCCCTCTTATCTCCGAATTTCTCAAGATTGTAGAGACGGAAAACAGCAAGCGAAAAGCCAAGAGCAAAAAGGAAAAAGAAGCGGAAGAAGCTCAAAAGAAACTTGCCCAAGAGCAGTTACACAAGGAAATAGAAGCCGTTCGCCAACAGAAGAAAATAGAGAAGAAAGCACGCGAACACTCTCAAAAACAGGAAAAAATAGCTCAATTACAGGCCTTAAAAGAGGGCGATCGCGTACGTATTAAGGATAGCAAATCCGTTGGGGTGATTGATAAGATTGAGAAAGACAAAGCACTGATTAATTATGGAATCTTTACGACCCTCACTGCCCTCTCTCAGTTGGAATTGGTAGAAAAAGTAAAGAAAAAATAACACCTATGAATCGGTTTATCATTATTTTAGCTACCCTATTACTCTTAGGGTGTCAGAAAAAACAAATGCAACTTCCACAGGTACAGGATACTAAGATTACCTCTGTGGAGGATTACTCTCAGGTATATATCTCCTATGAGGAATCAACAGGAGAGGCTAAGCTCAATGCAAATGGCCTGATTAGCTCCACCAACTGGGTGCTTCATATTGACAAACGGAATAAGCTCCATAAGGTAGCTCCGCTTTTTATCAAGCTCCAAGAGAAGCGAACAAACCCTCGCAACCCTCATAGCAACCCCGATGCACATCTTTATATTTCTTTAGCCGATATACCCCATAAGCGTTTAGGTTTTATGGACGTAACCAACCTTACACTTCTTCCCTACGATCCTCAGAAAATGTCTGAATATGGAAATACACCCATATTTGTATATCCTGACGGCTTTCGTCTGAAGGAGGACAAAGGAGAAAAAACACCATGGAATGAGTTCGGTGTATATAAAAATGTTTTTTATGTTTGGGTTTTCTCTGGAGAGATGACCTTTCAGCAGTTTGTAGATATTTATTATACAATGTTGCATCAACAAACCGATGGCCCTATCACAAGAATAATGATCAATGACTAGTGACTAAAGGTCGGTGACCAATACCTTACAATTGACAATTAACAATTAACAATTATAAAAGTGTTTGACTTTCTAAACTTCAAATTCGTAGATTTTTTGGACATCGTCTTAGTAGGCTTGATGTTGTACTACATCTATCGCCTGCTCAAGGGTACGGTAGCCATTAGTATCTTTTTGGGTATTGTGATCATCTTTGTCATTTGGAAACTCACCGTGATTGTCAAGATGGAGCTGGTCAGCAGTATCTTAGGCCAGTTTATCAATGTAGGCTTCTTTGCCTTGATTGTTGTCTTTCAACAGGAGATTCGCAAGTTCCTCTTGGTACTCGGCTCTACCAATGTACTCAACAGCAAAAACCTCCTCAAGAAGCTTTCTCTAAAGAAAACTTCAGAGGATACGGTCATAGCTCACATGTGCGAGACGCTTGTTTCTGCTTGCCGCAAGATGGGAGACGAACGTACAGGAGCACTCATTATCTTGGAGCGCAACCAGTCTTTAGAGTTTGTTCGTGCCACGGGCGACAAGATGAATATTGAGCTAAACCAACCTATTTTAGAGAGTATTTTCTATAAAAATAGTCCCTTGCATGATGGGGCTATTGTGGTGCAAAACGGCTTTATCGTGGCTACTCGCGTGATTCTACCTGTGGTAGGACAGAGTGTGATTCCTAAGGAATATGGCCTCAGACACCGTGCGGCAGTCTCTATCACCGAAAAAACCGATGCCTTAGCCTTGGTAGTCTCCGAGGAAACTGGAAAAATATCTTATATCAACAATAGTGAGTTTGTTCCCTATAACTCCGATAGTGAGCTGGTTGCTATCCTAACCGAAGCCCTTTCCAAATGATACGTGAGGATTTCCTACAATACCTTTGGGGCCAGCACCTGCTGCCTACCGCTCCCCTCTCTCTTTCCAATGGGGAACGGCTGGATATTCTCTCCTATGGAGAGACCAACCCCTATGGAGGTCCTGACTTTTTCAATGCACGCCTGCGTATCGGTACGCTCCAGTGGGCGGGCAATGTGGAACTACATACGGCTTCTTCTCAGTGGTACGCCCATCACCACGAACAGGATCCTGCCTATGGCAATGTAATTCTCCATGTGGTCTGGGAGCATGATATAGAAGTATTTGATTTTCAGCAAAATATAATTCCCACTTTAGAACTCAAAACGATTATCTCCCCCGATTTGGTAGAGAAATATACACGCTTACAACAGTCTCAGGCTTCCTTTATCCCTTGCGAAAAACAAATAAATACGTTGTCTAATCATCTTATTACCAATTGGTTAGATCGCCTCTATACAGAACGACTCAAGGAGAAAGCCTCCCCTATCTTAGAACTCTTACAGCAGACACAGCAGGATTGGGAAGCGGTCTTTTTCCTACGGCTACTCAGTAGCTTCGGGGGCAATATCAACGGAGAGGCCTTTTGGGAAGCGGGCAAGCAACTCCCCTTTTCTGTGATCCGCAAGCAGATGCATGACCTCCCCCAGCTGGAAGCGCTCCTTATGGGGCAGTTACGCCTTTTGGAAGCAACCGACATCAATTGTCCTTACTACCGCTCCTTGCAACAGGAATACCAGTATTTAGTGCATAAGTATACCTTGCCACCTGCCTTGTTCAAGGTACAGTTTGCCAAACTACGGCCACCCAACTTCCCTACCATTCGCCTAGCTCAGATAGCCGCTCTATATCACGAAGAACTTTCTCTCTTTGACCGATGTATGTCGTTGGATTCCTATGAACAAGCCCTTGACCTGTTTGCGAAGATTACCCCATCCTCCTATTGGAAAAACCATTTTTCTTTTGGCAAAGAGAGTAAAGAAAGTAGCAAGCGCATCACCCCCGCACAGATAGCCAACTTGTGGATCAACACCATCGTGCCCATGCAATATGCTTTTACTCGCTCCCACAGCAAAGACACCTTAGCCAACTGCAAAGCCAAGATGCGCGCCACGCCCCCTGAACACAATAGCATATTGGAGCGTTGGGAAAAGCTCCTTTTGCCCAACACCAATGCCTTGGAAAGCCAAGCCATTCTCCAGCTATATAAGAAATATTGTAACAAACACGCTTGTATGGCCTGCCAAGTAGGTCAAGCCCTCCTAAAAAAGTAACCTATGAACACAACCTTTACCTCTATACGCATCTTCTTCGAACGCAATGGTTTCAATGTCTCTACCCGCTTGGCCGAACGCCTTGGCCTACGGGTGAAGTATGTGCGCCTGTTCTTTATCTATATCAGTTTTATATTTGGAGCGGGCTTTGGGCTTTACTTCGCCTTCGCCTTCGCCCTCAAGATCAAAGACCTGATCAGAAGAAAGCGTAGCTCTGTGTTTGATTTGTAACTTTTTAGGGAGAATTCAAAAATGGATACTTTATTTTTAGGCACTAATAAAATGCCCTCCTATATAGTTAAAATATTTTCGCTAACTTTCTAAGACGCAATAAATTGCGTCTCTACACAAGCGCTGGCCAAGACAACTCCTGATGAGTATAGTCATCCGTAGAGACGCAATTTATTGCGTCTTAAAGAATTAGATTATACAGATATTTTTAACAATTGATTCGCATTATAAGCTATACTCTTAACTAAAAAAACAGGAAGCAATCACTCCTGTTTTTTTATTTTATAACAACTTAGTTATCAGAATGTTTATGACTTTTATCTCACATTTCAAAACTAACAAATACTCCATTATGATCGGACATATACTTACCTTGTTCAGTGAAGTGATCCCAAGCACCTACCTGATATCCTTTTACCTTCCTTATAAAAGTATTGGAGATGCAAATATGATCAATATTGTTTCTTACCTTATGTTTGATAGGGTCAATATGTAAGAAAGAAGAAAGATCACACTCTGTTATACAAGTCAAATCCAATTGGCTAAGGTAGTCAGAAAGTATCTGTCTTACTTTTTCAGTACCATATCCTTGATTATTATATCTACTTTGATTGAAATCTCCCATTACAAGTATAGGCAAGCCCTCTTGCTCAAGAATACGCCCCCATTCTTTAGCTTGTTGATGCAAATCTTTTTCATGATATTCCCATTGTTTGTAGCCCAAGCACCCATATCTTACCCCCGATACTCCTGCTTGATGATAGGGAATAATAGTTCCAAATACTATTACTTTTCCAAAAGGAGTTTCTACAACAGCACATGCTGTACGAAAATTATCAAAAGTTTCTATTTGTTTCGTAATTTTCCATTTAGAAAAAATAGAAACCCAGTGTTCTTCTGGAGTCCTTTCATAGGCTAATGAATGTACTGAAAAAGGATATAGTTCAGCCAATGACATACTAACAGCACTTTCAGTAAGGACTAAGATATCTGCATTAATCTCTTCGATTTTCTCCATAACAAGAGCTGTTTTCTCAGTTCCTTTTTTAGGGCGTTCTACATTCCAAGTAGCTATTTTATACATAACAAAAAATTGTTCTTATTAGCCACAAATATACAAAATTAATCGTTATTTTTTCGCACTGATATTAGTAGTAAATGTAAGTTCAATTACTAATGCAAATCAATAGTTAAAAAATATCTGTATAATCTAATTCGTTAAGATGCAATTTATTGCGTTTCTATGGATGACTACACTAATCAGTAGTTGTCTTGGCCAGCGTCTGTGTAGAGACGCAATTTATTGCGTCTTAGAAAGTTGGCAATAATATTTTAACTATTGATTCACATTACTAAGTTATTATTCTTCTCTTTAAAATTTGTCAGTAATCACTTGACTTTTGTCAGTAAAAAGTTGTATCTTTGCCCTCAATTATTGTTTCTTATGAAAAAAGAAAATACCAAAGAAACTTTTAAGGTAGGAGACATTGTGGAAGTATCGCCTAATCTAACTTTACTCAAAGAATGGATTAAAGGGAAGATTATCAAGATCCGACAAAATCCCTTTATAGGAACAGAAATAGCTATCAAAGATAACCAAGGTCGCATTTTCTTTGGAGAAAAAGAATTTTTCAAGCCTATTTTATAGCCCATCAGAAATAGTTTGCGAAAAATTAGCATGAGCAGCTGTAGGGGCTAATGGCAATTAGCCCTTGAAAGAGAGCGAATTAGGAATGAATCCCTAGCCTTATTTATTCGTATTTTATTCGCATTCTAAATATGATTGACTATACTCGCTTTTCTAAAAAAAGCAACAAATCAATAAAAAAATTACACAATATAATATGTTACTAATTAAGTTTGGAGGCTCCTCAGTGGGCTCAGTAGAGAATTTGCAACGTGTGGTGCAGATTGTAAAGAAGCAAACAGAACCCTTTATCATGGTCGTCTCTGCCTTTTCTGGAGTTACCAATACCCTACAATCCTTAGGGGAAAATGCCTTAAAAAATACACACCAACCTATCCTTGAAGCACTTAAGGAAAGGCATATCTCTATGGCTAAATCTCTCTTGCATATCAACAAACAAACCAACGCATTAGTACATATTGGAAAAACGGTGCTCGCCCTTGAAAATCTGTGTAATAGCATCTGTACCTTAGCAGAACTCTCCGAGCGTACCAAGGCGCGTATTATGGCTCAGGGCGAACTACTCTCTGCTTTTATTATCTGCGAATACCTCAACCAAGAGGGCGTACATGTTGGCTACTTACCTTCAGAAAAATATATTGTAGCCGATGGTGATCCGCTCAATGCGGTAGTGGATTTCGCTCAAACAGAGCAGCGCATGCAGCAGATTGATACTACTACCTCTTATATCGCCCCTGGCTATATCGCCGCTAACCCTACGGGGGAATTGGTGGTACTCGGTCGGGGTGGTTCGGACTATACAGCCTCTATCTATGGCTATTGTTTAGGGGCTAAGCAGGTGGAACTCTGGAGCGATGTCAATGGTATGCAAAATGCTAACCCTAAGTTGGTTAAGAATACCAAAGTGATCTCCCAAATGAGCTACGAAGAGGCTTTTGAGATGGCCTATTTCGGAGCCAAGGTGATCTACCCTCCTGCTATTCGTCCTGCTATGGAAAAGAAGATTCCTGTGCTTCTGCTCAATACTTTAGCTCCCGAAGAAAAGGGTACTCGTATCCATGTGGCTACCCAAGGACATACCGATAAAGTGTTAGGCGTCTCTACCCTGAGTGACATCAGTATGATTACCATTTCAGGAATCGGGCTGGCAGGTACCAAGGGAAGTGCCCGCCGTGTCTTCCAAGCCCTCGAACAGGCCGATGTGAATGTGATTCTCATCACCCAGAGTTGCTCCGAACAGAGTATCTGTTTTGGGATCAAAACCAGTGACGCCAAGAGTGCCAAAGAGGCCTTGGAGCATGAATTTGCCCAAGAAATAGGCTCCCTCATCAATCCTATAGAACGTACCGATAACCACGTAATCTTAGCCCTTATCGGAGACAATATGAATCACCAAACAGGCCTTAGTGGTAAGGTATTCAGTGCCTTGGGTGCCAATGGGGTTAATATTCAGGCTATTGCTCAGGGGGCTTCCGAACGCAATATCTCTGTAGTGATTGATGCCCGTGACGAACACAAGGCGGTCAATGTGGTACACGAGCGCCTCTTCCAAGAGGTGATCAAGCGAGTACACCTCTTTATTATCGGTGCAGGCAATGTAGGCGGTCAGTTTATTGATATTGTCTACAAGCAACAGGAATATTTCCGCAAGCACCAAAAAGTGGATCTTCGCGTGGTGATGGTCGCCAACTCCCGCCAATATGTATTTTCAGATGAGGGATTACCCCAAGAAGCATTGGGGGCACTTTCCGCTGGAAAAGCTATCTCCTATGACACGCCTACCGCTCTGGCCGAACTGATTATTGCAACCAATAGGCGTAACAGTATTGTGGTAGATAATACCGCTTCGGCTGAGGTAGCAGCTCTTTACCCCCAACTCATTCGTAAGTCTATCTCAGTGGTTACCTGCAACAAAATTGCAGGAAGTGCCCCCTTGGAACAATACACAGCCCTTATGGAATTGGTCAAGAACCAAAACTGTGATTTCCAATACGAAACCTCTGTTGGGGCAGCCTTGCCTATCATCAAGACCTTACAGAATCTCTTGCTTAGTGGGGACACCGTTCGCCGTATCGATGCCGTAGTCTCTGGAAGTCTGAACTTTATCTTCAACCATTATAACGCCACTACGCCTTTTGTAGAGATTGTAAAGCAGGCACAAAGAGAAGGTTATACCGAACCTGATCCTCGTATAGACCTCAGTGGTTTGGATGTGATCCGAAAGATTCTAATCCTCTCCCGCGAGGCGGGTTATCGCAAGGAAATGAGCGAAGTGGTCTTCGAGAGCTTCCTCCCTGAAAAATCCTTGGAAACCCCTTCTGTAGAGGCTTTCTATGAGGTATTGGAAAAGAATGAGGCCTTCTTCCAAAACCTATACCACAGCGCACAAAGCAAAGGAGCTAAGCTCAATGTAGTGGCACAACTCTTAGAGGGGGATATCAAAGTCTCCCTACAACAGATCCCCGCTACTTCTCCTTTCTACCAATTGGACGGAAAGGATAATATCGTAGCCTTTTATACCGATATGTACCCAACAGAGCCCCTTGTTATTAAGGGAGCTGGAGCAGGGGCTAAGGTAACGGCCAGTGGCGTCCTCTCCGATGTAATGTATGTGGCTAACAAACAAAAATAATTCAAATTACTATGAATCAGTCGCTTAGAAAAGCAAACCCTATACAAGAAACCGTTTGTGGTTTCGCCCCTGCAACCATTGCCAATGTCAATGTAGGCTTTGATGTTTTAGGTATCTCCCTCTCCACAGTTGGAGACAGGGTCGAGGTTACTCCCAATGGCACCCAGCAGAACAAAATCACCTTTATTGAAAGTGCTACTCCCCTGCCCTATGCTGTGGAGAAAAACTCTTGCACTGTGGTCATTGCGGCCATGCAAGCACAATTGGAAAACCCTTTGTATGTAGATGTTCGTATCCGCAAGGGTTTTGCCTCTGGTAGTGGCTTGGGTTCTAGCAGTGCCAGCAGTGCAGCAGCTGCTTTCGCTTACAATACCCTTATGGGCAATCCTTTTTCTTTGGAGGAACTCTTGCCCTTTGCTGCCGAAGGCGAACGCGCAGCGTGTGGGTCAGCTCATTATGACAATGTCTCTCCTGCTATTCTTGGAGGTATTGTGCTTTTGTATCAAAACAAACCCATACGCTTGCCGCTACCTAAGGGGCTGCATGCCGTATCCTTCTTTCCTAATATAGAAGTCAATACCGCTTCGGCTCGTAGTATCGTCTCCCGACATGTATCCTTGGATATTGTTTCCAAGCAGGTATCTGCTATGGGTGCTTTTGTAAGTGGTTTATACCAAGAGAATTACGACCTGCTTAGAAAAGCTACCAAAGACTTCTTGGTAGAACCTTCCCGCAAAATACTCATTCCTTATTTTGATGAGATGAAAGAGGCTACTCTTGCTGCTGGCGGGATTACTTTTGGTATTTCAGGGTCTGGTCCATCTGTCTTTGCGCTTGCTGAGTCTCGCACTGTAGCCGAGCGTATTCTCGCTGAATTGCATAAGATATATGCAGGACAAGGCATTGAAACCCTTTCCTTTATAGAAGACTTAGCCAATGGCAAAGGATGCAGAATAGCACAATTTGATGAATAAAAACAAAAAATCCTTTTGTTGGTTCAGAAAAAAGTTGTAACTTTGCAGCCGCAAAATCGCCGGTATAGCTCAGTTGGCCAGAGCACGTGATTTGTAATCTCGGGGTCGTGGGTTCGAATCCCTCTACCGGCTCTAAAGCTGTCAATTATTGACAGCTTTTTTTGCTTTTATGGCTAAGATATCGTATCTTTGCACACCGCTAAAGAATGAAAAATGAGCAGCGGCATAAGAATTAATAATTGACAATTGACAATTAAAAATTAAAAATAATGTCTGTTTCAAAAAAAGAAACCAAGCGTGTAACTGTACAAACGCTACATGCTATGAAAGCCAAAGGTGAAAAAATCACCATGCTTACCGCCTATGATTATACCATGGCCAAGATTATTGACGGAGCTGGAATTGATATCATCTTAGTAGGTGATTCTGCGGCCAATGTAATGGCAGGGTACGAGACTACCCTTCCTATGACGCTGGATGCTATGATCTACCACACTTCAGCAGTGGTACGTGCTTGCGCTCGTGCCTTAGTAGTAGCCGATTTACCTTTTGGTACCTACCAGTCTGACCCACAGCGTGCTTTAGACTCTGCCATCCGTATGATGAAAGAAAGTGGTGCACAAGCCGTGAAATTGGAGGGCGGACGAGAAATCGGTGAGGGTATTCGCCGTATCTTGGATGCTGGTATCCCTGTGATAGGTCACTTAGGACTTACACCTCAGTCTATCAATAAGTTCGGAGGGTATGGACTCCGTGCTAAAGAACAGGCAGAAGCTCAAAAACTCAAGGAAGATGCCCATTACCTACAAGAATTGGGCTGCTCTGCCATTGTTTTGGAAAAAATCCCTGCTGCTTTAGCTAAAGAGGTTACCCAAAGCCTTTCAGTGCCTACTATCGGAATTGGAGCAGGTCACGAGGTAGATGGACAAGTGCTTGTATCTCAAGACTTTTTCGGTATGTTTGTGGATTACAAACCTAAGTTTGTACGCCAATACCTCAACCTACATGAGCTAATGACAGGAGCAGTAAGCCAATATATTACCGATGTAAAGGCACAAACGTTCCCTAACGAGAGCGAACAGTACTAAGGGAATGAAGACAACCCCCCAGAACCTACAAGTGCTTTACGAAGATAACCACTTGATAGCCATTAACAAAAGAGCAGGGGATATCGTCCAAGGAGATAAAACGGGCGATATCCCCTTAAGTGAGATTGTCAAGGCTTATCTAGTGGAGAAATACCACAAAGCTGGAGAGGCTTATCTTGGCGTTGTTCATCGATTGGACAGACCTACCACTGGCCTAGTGCTGTTTGCCAAGACCTCTAAAGCACTTCCTCGTCTCAATGCGGCTTTCGCAACCAAAGAGGAAGTTAACAAGCAGTATTGGGCTTTGATAGAGAAAAAGCCTATCCCTGCCCAGGGTACTCTTACACACTTTTTGGTACGCAATACCTCTCAGAATAAGTCCTATGCCTATCAAACAGAAAAGCCACAGTCCCAAAAAGCGGTGCTTACTTATAAGGTTTTGGCTACTCTTACCCATTATCTGTTAGTGGAAATTAATCTGCTTACAGGTCGTCATCACCAGATACGCGCACAGTTTGCCGCTTTAGGCTGTCCTCTCAAAGGGGATCTCAAGTATGGAGCGAAGCGAAGCAATCCTGATGGAAGCATCAGCCTACATGCACGTGCGCTTACACTACTTCACCCTGTGAAAAAAGAGCCTCTTAGCCTTACAGCTCCCCTACCTGAAGCCTTTGCCAAACTTATAGAAAATATTCCCTTAACAAGCTCCTAATAAAAAAAGGAGTTTTTTATTGTCAGTTCCATTTTTTTTTCCTATCTTTGTGCGTGTGTTTCAGTGGTCATTAGTCATTGAGCATCAATCATTAGTTTAAACATTGATTTTGGATTAAAATAAAAAATTTATGGTTTTAGAAATGAAAGTCCCTTCTCCAGGGGAATCAATTACCGAAGTAGAAATCGCCACTTGGCTTGTGAAGGATGGCGATTATGTAAAAAAAGACCAAGCCATCGCTGAAGTGGATTCTGATAAAGCCACCCTTGAACTACCTGCTGAAGTCAGTGGGGTGATTACGCTCAAGGCTCAAGAGGGTGACTCTGTAGCAGTGGGACAAGTAGTATGCCTTATCGATACCGATGCTCCCGCACCTTCAGAAACAGCAGCTGCTCCTGCTGCTAAGGCTGAAACTCCTGCTCCAGCACCTGCGCCCGTAGCAGCACCTGCACCTGCTCCTAAAGTAGAAGCTCCAGCACCTACAAGCTATGCCACTGGCACACCTTCTCCTGCGGCTAAGAAGATTTTAGAGGAAAAACAAATCCCTGCAAGCCAAGTAAGTGGTACAGGTAAGGGCGGACGCATCACTAAGGATGATGCTCTTAAAGCACAGCCTGCTCGCCATAGCATGGGTACTCCTACCTCTGGAAGAAGAAGTGAAAAACGTACTAAACTCTCTATGCTACGCCGCAAGGTAGCCGAACGTTTGGTATCGGCTAAGAATGAAACAGCTATGCTTACCACTTTCAACGAAGTGGATATGTCGGCTATCTACGAAATCCGTAACGAATACAAAGATGCCTTCAAGGAACGTCACAATGTAAGTTTAGGATTTATGTCTTTCTTCACCTTAGCTGTAGTACGTGCCCTTAAGCTCTTCCCCGATGTCAACTCCATGATTGATGATAAGGAAAAAATCACTTACGACTATTGCGATATCTCCATTGCTGTTTCAGGACCTAAGGGACTTATGGTGCCAGTGATCCGCAATGCAGAAAACCTTTCTTTCCGCGGTGTAGAAGCCGAGGTAAAACGCCTTGCTATCCGTGCTCGTGAAGGACAAATCACTGTAGATGAGATGACTGGCGGTACATTCACTATTACCAACGGAGGTGTATTCGGAAGTATGCTCTCCACTCCTATCATCAACCCTCCTCAATCTGCTATCTTGGGTATGCACAATGTAGTGGATCGTGCCATTGTTCGCAATGGGCAAATCGTGGTAGCTCCTGTGATGTATATTGCCCTCTCTTACGACCATCGTCTCATTGACGGACGTGAGTCTGTAGGCTTCCTTGTAGAGGTGAAAAAAGCCCTTGAAAACCCAGTAGAACTCTTAATGAACAATGACCTAAAGAACGCTCTTGAACTTTAATAATTGTTTTCTACATCATAGCAAGAGGCTGTCCTATTGGGACAGCCTCTTTACTTTTCTTATGACAAAACGCTCTATTATCCTATTTCTTCTTGAGAATATAGTAAGAAGCAAGTTCTCCTGTGATTTCCTTACCTTCATCTAGAAAAGCAATAGAACCATCTTCTTTTACTTGGTACTGCTGTATTTTTCCATTTTCTTTCTCACTGGTAAGAGTAAGCACTTTATTTTGAGCATCATAGCTCACCTTTCCGTTATCTTCTTCTTTGCGATCCTCCATAACTTCCTCAGAAGTATAAGTATCTTTACCTATGGAAAGACTTACATTGATCCCACTACAATCTGCACAAGGGAATGTTCCTTCATAAGTACCCTCATAAGCAGTCTTGCCACCACATGAAGCCAACACTATAGCTACACTGGCTAATAAAATTTTTTTCATTGTATAATGTATTTCTATATGAGAAGAAGCACAACAATTTTCATGCCAAAACTCTCAGAACCTTTTGAAATTTATAAACCTAATTGGTCTTTTCTTACTTAACTTTATTTTTATAGTTAAATTCCTTTTAAGAATACAATCATTTCACAGAAATAGACTACCTTTGCCCCAATAATTAAAATTACTGATATGAAAAAAATATTTTTATTCCTTGTAGCCCTTGTGGGTATCGTGGCTTGTAGCAAAGGTGATAGTGGTTCTTCTGAAAGTGGAGGAAACTCAGGTGGCGGAAATGTTACTGGATATAATCCTCCCTCTTGGATTATAGGTACTTGGATATGGGATACAAGTGCTGATTTCGCTTACACTTTCTCTAAGACAGATATTTGCCACCAAGCATTAGGTTCTAGCACATGTGATTTATCTACCCCCCAAATAATAAAAAGCATAGAACAAACTATAAGCGGAAACGATTATACAGTCAAGATAAATCTTATAGGTGGAGGTTCCATTAGCCATGCTTGGAGAAAAATTTCCGATAAGAAAATTGCAAAATTCGATCTAAAAGGTCAAGTTACAGAAACGTATACTAAGAAATAAAATAATCCTTTAAAACCTGCTCGTTGAGGAGTAGGTTTTTTTATTGTATTTTTATTACTTCTCCCTCTTATTTTTCTTGACTTTCCTCTTCAAATGTTGTATCTTTGCGCCCCTAATAAATGAATAACGAAAAGTGAAGAGTGAAAAGTTCTTCACTATGTACTATTCACTATTCACTAAAAAAAAGATGCAAGTATTCAAACTCACCGAAGAGATTATTGAACATATTCGTGAACTGATAGCCTCCGATCAGAAACAGCAACTCAAGGATTACCTTGAATCGCTCCACTTTGCCGATATTGCGGAGATTACCAGTGAACTGGAATTGGAGGAAGCCGCTTACTTGGTGAGTATCCTCAACCGTGAAAAAGCCTCTGAAACCCTCACTGAGGTAGATGAAGAGGTCTTGGAACACATCTTGGAAAACCTCTCCAATGAGGAAATTGCCCGAGACTTGCAGGAGCTGGACACCGATGATGCTGCTTACCTCATCGCTGATCTACCCGAAGAGCGGCAAACGCAAATTCTCTCTCACATAGAGGACAAGGAACATGCACAGGACATTGTAGACCTACTCCGCTATGATGATGATACTGCAGGGGGACTCATGGCCAAGGAGCTTATCAAAGTCAATGAAAACTGGGATGTGGATACTTGCATGAAAGAAATACGCAATCAAGGCCAACATGTAACTCGTGTACACTCTATCTATGTGGTAGATGATAACGAGGTACTCAAGGGGCGTCTCTCTCTAAAGGACTTAATTGCCTCGCCCCAAGGGGCTCATATTAGGGATATTTACATTCCTAAGGTAGATTTTGTCTTTGTACATGATACTCCCGAGGAGGTTGCCCGTGTGATGCAAAAATATAACTTGGAAGCCATTCCTGTAGTGGATAAAATGCATCGCCTCGTGGGACGTATCACCATTGACGATATCGTAGATGTCATCAAGGAAGAAGCCGAACATGATTACCAAATGGCGGCGGGGATTACCGAGGATGTGGAAGCCGACGATACTATCTGGAAGCTCACCCGTGCGCGTCTGCCTTGGCTACTAATAGGAATGGCTGGCGGGATAGGAGCAGCCAGTATTATCAATGGCTTTCAGGATGGACTAACGTCTTTCCCTACTCTTTTGCTCTTTATCCCTCTGATACAATCCACGGCCGGGAATGTAGGGGTACAATCTTCCGCTATCGTGGTACAAGGCTTGGCCAATAATAGTATCGATGGGGCGCTTTTAGGACGATTGTTCAAGGAGTTCCTCTTGGGCCTTATCAACGGACTAGCACTGGCTACCTTAGTACTTATGATGAGCCATTTTGTCTTTGGTAGCTCTTACTTGGAATCGGCTACCGTATGTGCCGCCCTAGTAACAGTAATTATCAATGCTGCCGTTATAGGTACTTTTATCCCCATTTTCCTACATAGCCGTGGAATAGACCCAGCAGTGGCCACAGGCCCCTTTATTACCACGAGCAACGACATCTTGGGGATTCTTATCTATTTTATGATTGCTAAAATTATCTTAGGTTTCTAAACTAAACAATATTACCCATGCAAACACAACGAAGCCGCGCACAGGAGTCTACCGATGCCATTGAAAAGCTCTACACAACCATGCGCCACCTATTCAACCGAGGATTCTATAAGCCTATGGGGGTCTCTGGCGAAAGCCTCCGAGAGTCTCTTTTGCTCCTCAGACCTGAGATATACGGAAGCATTGCCCAGCGACAAACAGAACTCAATGGCCTGCTTTACGTCTTGGATCGCCTGCCTATCGGTATAGAACAATGCCGATTTATCAATATGATTTCTGATGAGGGGTATCGTCAGTCTCATTTCGACCCTATTATCCCTCCCAAGCGTCGTAGAAACTGCTATCGTATTGATGACGAACAGATGAATATCGAGATTACTCGTGGCCGTTCCGATATCTATGACATACTCACTCACCTAACTTTCCTTTTTATAGAGTCTCACAAGATTGCTCATAGTGTCTTGGATGAGGAAAGCGACAAGATCAGCCGCGATTGGGAAAAAATAGAACTCCTCGCCCAAAAGAAAAAACTCTCTCAAACCGAACGTGAATTAGCACTAATTCATATAGGTAAGGTATTGGGACGCACCTTTGAGGAAATTCTCCCTGCCTACCACCAATTATCCTCTGAGAAAAATCCTGAGCGCTTTATACAGGTAATTTACTGGTTGGGCAAAATCGCTTTGGAAGAAATCCTCACCGACAACAAGCGGGTGATTACCTTCTCCCCTATCCTAAGGGAACGCTTGGGACATCATATCTACGGGGAGATTTGGGCAAATACACTCAAGGAAACCCTGAGCCAATATAACCTGCTACAACGTCCTTTACATATCATCAGTGCCAATATGCACAGTGTGATGAATGCTTTGTTCGCTTCTAAGGCTTTGAATATCAAAAGAAAGGAAGATACACCATGGGATACTTATATTGCCCTAAGTGAGGAGAAAAACCATGCGCTCCGCGAGCAGGTGACCCAATATGCCCTTGCTCATGGTATGCTCTTTATCAAGGACAAATCAGGCACCAATATAGACGTGCAAATTGTAGATACGGCACTCATTCCAGAGAATGAATTTTTCAAAAAAACCACAACCAAGGAGGCTCCTGTACTCTTAGTAATGGACTATGCTTTCGGAGAGCAGGCTTATGAAACCATAGATGAGCTTCTCAAGCCTTACAAAACAGAGGAAAAAAGTACCTTCCTCAACGTGGTATCCGTTTCTATCATGGGCAAGGCAGGGATTTTAGAAGGTGAAAAGGGAGATATTATGATTCCTAATGCCCATATTTTTGAGGGAACTGCGGACAACTATCCTTTTGAGAATGAGTTATCTACTTCTGATTTTGAGGGCAATGGTCTCAGAGTCTTTGAAGGGACTATGGTAACGGTCTTAGGTACCTCCTTGCAGAATAAGGACGTACTGACCTACTTCCACAAATCCACTTGGAATGTCATAGGACTAGAGATGGAGGGCGCTCACTATCAGAAAGCCATACAATCAGCCTCCAAGATTCGCAAGAGTATCCGCCGTGATGTCAAAGTACGCTATGCCTACTACGCCTCCGACAATCCTTTGGAGACAGGTAGCACCTTAGCCTCTGGGGGCTTAGGCCTTATCGGGGTCAAGCCTACTTATTTGATTACTCATAGAATATTAGAGCAAATAGGCAAAAATACTAATACTATAGAATAGCTAAGAGCTATTCTATAGTATTTTCCACATTTGAAAAATTTGTCTCATATAAGAAGCTGGGTATATGATATTTTTAAAATGCTTTTCTTGTACATCCAATAGTTTTTCCATAGGTTGCAAATTGGCTTTGATATATTCCTTTAGTTTATTACTTACTTCATAATTAAGTTTCTGACCATAATAAATAGTATTGACAATACATAATTCAGGTAAGGGATTTATATCAAAAACAATATCTATCTTTTTATTCTTCATAAATTTTAAAAAATCATTTCCTATGATAAATTCTTTCTTGTTCAAAGAATATAATATAGAGGAAAAATTAAAAAAGGTAGTTTCAGGCAAACTATGAGAAAGTGGTAATATACTCTTTTTTTGAAACCCCCAAGTATTTTTGACTTCCCAGATGTCTATAATTGTGTCATCAATATTGATTTTATAGCCTCCAAAGCTATTTTTTTGATAATTCAATCCTGTAAGTAACTCTTCTGTTAATTCATTTTCTATTACCAAATCAATATCTCTAAATTCATTTGTTCTTTTTACAAAAAAATCACGAATAATACCACTGAAGAGAAAAACTTGGGTATCTCTCTTCAATAGATTGATAAAGCTACTTACAGAAGGAGATATTTTTGAATAAAAATAATCATCAAAGACTTCTGTTTTGCTTTCTATCTCTTTTTTTATGTCAGCTAATTTTTTGCCCACTGATTTTTTGATAATGATCTAATGCATATTGGTCTGTCATTCCAGTAATGAAATCAACAATAAGTTTTAATTTGTAATAATCGTTCAATTCATCAAGACTATTGCAATGATTTTCTGTGAAAATAGCTTTTGAAATACTATTTGAGATGAGTTGTTCTGCCCTTTTTTGGTAATCTTTGTTGGAATGAAAAAGGAAATAGATGTAATAATCTAAAAGTCCTTTTATAACTGAATGCCCAGTTACTTCTAATGAGTTAATTTCTCTATAAGAAGCTATCCTTTCAATAAAGATGCCCTGTAATATTTTAGCCAAACCACTTTCATCGTCAAAAATAAGTTCTTCATTATAATCTCCTGCTTCCATTTTATCAATATTTTTAATGA
The DNA here is from genome assembly GCF_000293175.1 of Capnocytophaga sp. CM59. NCBI lineage: Bacteria > Pseudomonadati > Bacteroidota > Flavobacteriia > Flavobacteriales > Flavobacteriaceae > Capnocytophaga > Capnocytophaga sp. CM59. Next base: position 13,570 of record NZ_ALNN01000015.1, on the reverse strand, counting down.
AATTGTCGTAAGCTAAATTAGTAAGAGCTTGTATAAGAGCGATTCTAAAGTTTACTATTTTAGTAATATCATTTTTATAATAACCTGATATGTCCTCGTATATTTTCTTAATATTATCACTTACTAAAGGATTAGTCTTTATTTTGTTGTAAAACTCATCAAGGGTAATGAGTTTTTTAGAATAAGCATCTTCAATATCCATTGTAAGATAGCAGATAGAATCAGCGGCTTCCATTAGGTAGCAAAAAGGGTGACGAATATATTGCACACCATTTTTCAACCCACAACCTTCCATTATTTTTTCAAAATAGGCTTTTTCAGAGTGAAAAACGCCAGTTTTTTTAGTTGCTATTCTACTTTTATCTTTATCACCATAATTAGGATATTTGATATAAGCGGCAAGAGTAGCATAGGTTAGGTTTAACCCTTTGTCATCATTAAGTGATTGTAACTTTGTAAGTACTCGCAAACCTTGTGCATTACCATCAAAGTTTAGAAAATCTCTTTTTTGGTCAGGGGTAAGGTTAAATTTTGGTTTATCTTGTTTCTTTTGTTCTACAGCATTTTTATCTGCTTCAAAAAGTTCCTTAAAGTAATTTTGTATTACAGTTTCTCCAAAATGACCAAAAGGAGGATTCCCAATATCATGAATCAGACAAATATTTTTCATTATAATAGGAATTTCTCTAAATAAGTCTTCCTTACCCGAAAACTTCTGCTTTATTTTTTCATCTTCGCTAATACGTACTCCTAAAGAGTAGCCAACAGACATTACTTCCATAGAATGTGTGAGTCGGGAATGTATGTTGTCATCGGTAGTTAAAGGGAACACTTGTGTTTTGTCATGCATTCTCCTCAGTGCGGGACTAAAAATAATTCTACCAAAATCACTTTCAAACTCATTTCTTGAGTCTTTTTGTCTTTCAGATGTTCTTAATCTATTGGTATTTAATAGGTTATCCCAATTCATAAAGGTTGTATTTTATGGGACAAAAGTATGGTAAAAAAACTAATTTACCAAATAAAGGACGATTTTTATTGTCAATTATTATTTGTTATCTTGAGTACTTCTTGGATAAAATCCAATACAAAATCACTGTTTTTCAGTTGGTAACTTAATAATATAGGAGCAATAGTCCCTGTTACCAGTTGCCAATTTTGATCATGAGTTCTAACTACATCCGTAGAAGTAATAGTTACTACTCCATTTTTTATAGCAATATGCTGAAGTTCATAGAGTCGCCATTCTTCTTCACGGGGATTAGTAAAGAATGTCTTTTCAAACAGAATCTTTGTATTGGTAATTTCATTGCGACTTTGTAACTTGTTCTCTTCATTGATTCCCATAGTAAATACACTAAAGCCACCACCCTCTTCAGCATGAGGTACGATATTCCCCTCATTATTATATTGAGTAGCCCTTAGTTCACTCACTTTGCCATTTTCTGTAACCAATGTAATATTACTCCAATGTTTCTCTCGTCTATGTAAGAGTACTTGCTTAGTATGCAAATCATAAATAGCTTTAATCCACTCCTTATCCGATGGATATTTTGCCAAGAAGCAGAAGTGTTGAAGTTTATCCCTTGAAAGCACTTCAAAGGACAATTCACTATAGTCAGGCTTTACTTATACATTGTAAAGGGGTAGAGGGAAAGGGTCTCCATAAGGATTTTCGTCATAATAGAATTGATGTGTCTTAGGATCGTATTCCAAACTCACAAAGTTTTCCTCTTCTATACCTCCTAATACTACTTAAAAACAATCAAAATCGCCTGTTTCCACCCTGCAATAGTACAACTCTATTACTGTAGGAATAGACTTAAACTCATACGCTAAAGCGGCTTCACGGATAAAGTTAGAAATCTGTATTGTATAACCATTGTAGAGAAAACCCCAAAGGAACTGAGGCATCTCTTCCTCTTCTGGGTTGTTGAAGGTAGAAAGTTGCTCACAGAGGGTCTGTATAGCTGCTGCGAGATAAGCTTGCTTATCAGGGGCTTGGTTTGCTTTTTCCAATTGTGCCAAGAAAGCCTCCAAATGTGCGTTACAGTCGGTGATATTTATTTCTGTATAATAACGGTCTTCCTCAATAGTTGTTGAGAGTTCCGCACGCATTTGCGCAATAATTTGGTCTTTTTGAGTAATGAATTTGGACATGTTTCTTATTTTAACGTGAGTTCGACGTAAGCAAAATTATATTTTTTCTCCCACAGATTCCACGGATTTCCACGAATAAATAAGACCTTTGGTCTTATAAAAATCTGTGTAAATCGCAACAACATAATTACACAGACATAGAAAATCTGTGAAATCCGTGAAAATCAGTGGGAGCTTTCGTTATATCAAACTCATATTATTTTACAATAGTTTGAAATAATTGGTAGCCTATATATTTCTTAAAATTGGGGTATGTATTTCTATAGAAAAGATCCCAATAACTGGCAATACGGCTCTCTATACGCTTTTGGTAGAGAGGATTTGCACAAAAGAAATCCCTTAATTTATCACGAGTAAGATCAGGAAGTTCACTATGGAGCACCTTTACTATTTCTATAACATAATCCCCAAAAAGTTTGGCGATAAAGGGCAATGTAAAATCCTCTTTTACAATCAACAATTCCCTTAGATAATGTTCTCTTAAGTGACCGTTGCAATGACACAAATACAAGCAATTAAGCATTTGCTCTTGAACTAAAGTCAAACTTTGGGTATTGTATTCCCCAAAATAGACTCTCTGAGGCAACTCCAAAGCTTCCCCATTGAGGCTAACATCCTCTCTCCCTACAGTCCTAAAGTCTTTAAGATCATTTTGCTGTAGAAAATCTGCTATTTTAATAGCATCTTTCTGCAGATAAGAGGGGAAGGTGCTTTGTATCATTCTTATTTTTGCAATGGGGTGATATCATATCCTAATGACTGTAAGAAAAGTAAGCCATTTAAGGCAGCTATTTTTTGAGTACCTGTCCAACCTTGTATTTCTGCCCAATCTATAAGTTTAGGAATATATTTAGGTTCATTGAGGTTGATGATATCCTCGGTTTGTGTAGTTTTATTGAGCAATTTGATATTTCCATTAAGGGGTTGCCCCATAAACTCATCTTCAATGGTGATAAAATCAACACACAAGGGCTTATTCTTCTCACCACTTAAGAAAATACGTACCGAAAGTAGTGAAGTATTATCTCCTTTAGTGTTATAAACCGTATTTATCCGATACAAATATTCTTTATTGTTATGAACTAACTTTCGAAGTTTTTGTTTCATAATTTTGAATTCAACCAACAAAATAGCTTTCTTTATGAGTATATACCCATCGATTCACGGGTATATATGTAATACTTCATCTGTATATATGTGTAAGTCTACGGGTATATACCTGTAAGCTCACGCATATATAGGTGTGATGATAGAGGTTATTTCTTGTATTTTTCGTACTTAACGGTTTTGAGCATTTCATGTAGGTCGGTATTTGGGCGGAACTAAATTTTATTGCCCTTGATAAAGGAAGCATTAAACTTTTCAGCGGTAGAAGCCCCCTCATTGGTAAGGGTTATTTCGAAATTACCAAAGCCGCCTAATTTCACGGTTTCACCCTCTGATAAGTGCCTAACAAGCACTTTGGTAAGGTCGTTAAGCACAGCCAATACATCGGTATCCGATACAGTAGTGCTATTTTGAGCAATTCCTTTGGCAAGAGCCTTTAAAGAGATTTCTCCATCAGTTTTGGTACTGGCATAAAACTTGTGAGCCGTTGTTTAATCTAACAGATTCTTACACTCTACTACATTAAATTTTACTGGCATAAAATGTAAGTTTAAATGGTTTGTTATTTTAGGTCATATATTTTTAAATACTTCTATTATTTTTCTTTTTATATCATTATTATAAATAGAATCTCGTATTATAATCTTTTTTTCTTCTTCCAAAAGATTATATTTTTTGAAGAAAAATATGATAAAAATAGTATTTATTATAGTAATAACTTCTTTATATAAAACAATACATTCCTGCATTTTATCGTTGTCATATTTAATTTCATCAAGAAAGTTATGTAAATCAAGATATGAAGTACTACTACTATGAACATATTTAGAAAGTTTCTTATATAATTCTTCCCATTTAGATTTAACTTTTGTTATAAGTGAAGTAATATGATTAATCTCAATATTTTTATAAAAATGTGTATAAGGATATTCTATAAAATAATTAAGTAAGTCGTCAATTTTATTAAAATTACGTTTATCAGAATCTAATTCTTTTTTTATATATTCTATTTTATGTTCTCTATAATAAATAGATGATAATACATTCTCAAGACATCTTCTTAATAAAACCATTGAAGCAACTCTAAATCCTAAAAAAGATAAAATAGAAAATTGATTCAAGTTAGATATTATTTCTTTAATATAATTATCCTCTTCTGAACAATTAGAAAATATTTTGACTGAAATAATACCTTTCACTAAAATAGTCAATTTTTCATCTGAATCATTTTCTAAAGACACATTATATAATGAAAGACTTTCTCTTATAGATTCTATTTGGGAACTAATAATTGTATTACTCTTTTGCATAATTTAAGTTATTATATTTTTCGAAAAAACTTAACCACATATCTACATAGTTAATTTTCAAATTGGAAGTATCAGCTTTAGATTCATCTATTTTGTTAAATTCATTCCAACCTTCTGTAAACTTCAATAATTCTTTTGGATTCGTTTCTGCTATAGCATATACTATTCTACCTATTATTTCTTCTCTTTTTTTCTTTTCCCAGCTAGGAACTTTAATATTAAAACTAAACTCAGCGAATTTCACTAAATCTTTATTAGATGGAAATTTATCCTTATCAATTAATGTGGATGGTAATATTCCTATTAAATTTTCTATTACGTTTTTTTCGTTTACTTTTTCATCAGTAATAGGGTGAATTAAATGAATAATTTCTTTCTTTACTATAGTATATTCATCTAAATTATTTAAATATTCATCTCTTCTTAATATTTCAAGAATATCAAGAATAGTATATAATAATTTTTTTGTACTCTCTTTCATATTAAAGTCTAATTTTTTGCATTAATTCAATTGTTATATTATCAATCTCAGTAGACACTTCATCATTCCAATCTATTAGAAATTTATTAGGTTCTACTAAAGCACGTGCAATTGACGCTTTATAGGTCATTTCATTAGCAAATAATTTATCATTCCATTCAGAATTATTTCTAATTTTCAGAACAAGATCATTATAAATTCTAGTATGAGTACTAAGTTTTTGTGTTAGTATTATCCCTGTGAAATCTATATGAGAAGCGTATTCTTTACAAAGTTCTTTGATATATGTTTGTAGTAAAGGAAGCCCAAATAGTGATAAATAATCTATACGCATAGGAACTATGTAGTTTGTTGAAGCTAATATCGCAGCTTTTGTATACCCTGAAATAGTAGGTGGAGCATCTATAATTATAATATCATAATTGCTTTTGATAGAATCTAAAAAATTCCTTAGTTTTAAAGGACTTTCATTTACAGAAGAAGCAGCCATCAGATGTAGATGAGATGAGACTATATCAAACTTATCTATTACATTAAACCTTTCCGTTTCAATTTGTTTTTCTTGAGGATGTGTAGACAACAGATCAGGTAATGAGAGTTCAAAAATTCCATAAACAGATTTTTTAGGATTTTGTAAAATCTTATTAACTTTATCTTCATTTAAACAATATTGAGTTGAGTTCATTTGAGGGTCCATATCAACTAACAAAACCTTTTTAGCATATTTCTTGGCTAAAGTGTATGAAATATTTACTGATAAAGTAGTTTTAGAAACTCCTCCTTTCATATTAATGATACTTATAATTTTCTTATTAGACATAACAATAAAAGTATTAAAAAAAATTAGTCATTAAGTTTAAGCACCGCCATAAAGGCACTTTGTGGGATCTCTACATTCCCTACTTGGCGCATACGTTTCTTACCGGCTTTCTGTTTCTCTAAGAGCTTGCGCTTACGGGAGATATCCCCTCCGTAACACTTAGCCGTTACGTCTTTGCGGAGGGCTTTGATGGTCTCACGGGAGATGATTTTAGCACCTATCGCGGCTTGGATAGGTATGTCAAACTGCTGACGTGGGATTAGCTCGCGGAGCTTCTCGCACATCTTCTTACCAATGTTATAAGCATTATCGGCATGGATAAGGGCGGAAAGCGCATCTACCGATTGGGAGTTGATAAGAATATCTACCTTCACAAGGTTAGAAGCACGCATGCCTATTGGCGAATAGTCAAAGGAGGCATACCCCTTGCTGACGGTCTTTAAGCGGTCATAGAAGTCAAACACAATTTCAGCCAACGGCATATCAAAGTTCAGCTCTACACGCTCTGGAGTGAGGTAGTGCTGATGGGTGATAATCCCGCGCTTCTCTATACAAAGGGACATGACCTGACCAATAAAATCTGACTTGGTGATGATACTCGCCTTGATATAAGGCTCTTCTACACGGTCTAATTTGGAAGGCTCTGGAAGGTCGGAAGGATTATTGACAATGATAGGTTTTTCAGGCTCTTTCTTGGTGAAGGCGTGGTAACTTACATTGGGCACTGTGGTAATTACAGTCATACCAAACTCACGCTCCAAGCGTTCCTGAACAATCTCCAAGTGGAGCATACCCAAGAAACCACAGCGGAAACCAAAGCCCAAAGCAGCTGAACTTTCAGGAGTGAATACCAAGGAGGCATCATTGAGTTGGAGCTTTTCCATAGAGGCACGTAGCTCTTCGTAATCTTCCGTATCTACGGGATAGATACCAGCAAAGACCATCGGTTTTACGTTCTCAAAGCCGTCTATCGCTTCTGAACAACCATCTACAGCGGAGGTGATCGTATCCCCCACTTTCACCTCGCGAGCGTCCTTGATACCTGTGATAAGGTACCCCACATCTCCGGTAGAAATCACGGGCTTAGGTACTTGGTTGAGCTTGAGAGTACCCACTTCGTCGGCATCATAGGTCTTGCCATTGGACATGAACTTGATTTTCTGTCCCTTGCGTATCTCGCCATTCATCACACGGAAGTAGGTCTCCACCCCACGGAAAGAGTTGTATACTGAGTCAAAAATCAACGCTTGGAGGGGCGCCTTAGGATTACCCGTCGGAGCTGGAATACGCTCAATAATGGCTTCCAAAATAGCCTCTACTCCCAAACCTGTCTTTCCACTGGCAGGGATAATATCATCGGGGGAGCAACCCAATAGGTCTACGATGTCGTCCTTTACCTCTTCTGGGTTGGCACTCGGTAGGTCTATTTTGTTGAGAATAGGAATGATCTCAAGGTCATTTTCCAGTGCCAAATAGAGGTTGGAAATAGTCTGCGCCTGAATACTTTGGGCAGCATCTACAATGAGGAGTGCGCCCTCACAGGCAGCAATAGAGCGGGATACCTCATAGGAGAAATCCACGTGGCCTGGGGTATCAATAAGATTGAGGATATATTTCTCGCCTTTGTACACATATTCCATTTGGATGGCATGGCTCTTGATGGTAATCCCACGCTCACGCTCCAAGTCCATGTTGTCAAGCAATTGGTCTTGCTTTTCGCGTTCGGTTACCGTTTGGGTAAAGTCAAGCAGACGATCGGCTAAAGTACTCTTGCCGTGGTCAATATGTGCAATAATGCAGAAATTACGGATATTTTTCATTCGGTTTTCTTTAGTTTGTTCGTTATTAGTGGTCAGTGATTAGTACTTAGTCTTCAATAACTAACCACTAACCACTAATCACTAACAACTAATAACTGTTCAAGGGGCAAAGATACATATTTTTTTGGACTTTCCTATCAGATAACGCCCATTTTTTCCATAAGGAAGGTAGCGTTCTTGTTTTGGCAAATGCCTTCTTTCAGTGTATAGTCAAAATAGAGTTCTCCTGCAATAATCTGGGACTCAAAACACTTATTTTGCAATATATCAGGATACTTTTCACTAAGGGTACATACCTCCAAATCGTGAGTGGCAATAACCCCAATAGCCTTAAGAGCTACCATTTTTTCTATAATTCTGAAAGTACCTGATTGTTTGTCCTCGGAGTTCGTACCTCGGAGCAATTCGTCCAGAAGGACAAAGCAAGGGGCTTTTTCCAGCTGTTCCATGATAGTGCGTAAGCGATTAATCTCTGCGTAAAAGTAGGATTTTCCATCACTCAGCGAGTCGGATAGGCGCATGGATACCAACAGTTTCATAGGGTGTACTGTGGCCTTTTGAGCACATACCGGAAGCCCCATTGTAGCCAATAGCATATTCACCCCAAGGGCTCTGAGGAAGGTACTCTTACCTGACATATTGGAACCTGTCAAGATGACAAAGCGATGCGAAGCAAAGGAAATAGTATTGCATACGCGCCCCTTAGCAGGAATAAGTGGGTGACCAAGAGATTCAAAGGAAATCAGTTGTTGGTCATTCAGTGTGGGATAAGCAAAGCTAGGATTGTTATAGCTGAAATTGGCAAAACTGTCTAATACTTCTACCTCTGCAATAACAGAGAGCCACAAGGCAATGTGCTTGGCATGTGCCTGCTTCCACTTTAGGAGCTTTCGGTAGATGTGCAAGTGATAGAAAGTGAGGATATTCAAAGGGATAGAGACCAATATATTCCTTACATTATCCAAGTCGTCCAACAGGCGAGAAAGCTGGGAAATACTTCTGCTGGCACTCTCATCTCCCTCATGCAGTTTTTCTCGTAAAAGCTCAAACCTAGCCGATTTAAACTGAGTGGCTTTCTCTATCAGGGTGATACTTCTCTTGAAGGTGTATAACAGGTGATAAGTGTTTTCAAATCCGAGTTTGCTCTTTTGGATCTTTCCGATAAAGGTTAGAAATACGAACAAATTGATGGTTATCAATATGTTACATACCACCTTAAATCCCTCATATCCCCATCCATACCCTGCAATCAGGCTAACGATCACAAGCAGTGAAGCACCCCAAAGAAAGAATCTTAGCAGACGAGGAAAGGCTTTTTCTTCTCTTGCTGCCCATTGCTCCATTTGCTCATAGAACCCTTGGGTATCTCCTATTAGGGCAGTAGTAGCCATAAACTCCTGGCGCCACCTAAGATGTTCTTCCGTTGAGAGTTCTTGAGTTACAGCTTGCAAGTGAGGTATCTCATCTGCTTTAGGTGATAAAAAATGAGCTGCCAAACTCTTACGTCCTAGGAAAGTATGGGTTCGGTTGATATATTGATACAGAGAATGTGCTCCAAAGATATCCAAATCATAAGAATACGGGTGTGTATCATCTTGAAATTCTTCTCCATTGGCTGAAAAAAACTGATTTTTCTCCAAAAAGGCTATTTCTTTTTCATTGATAGCTATTTTCTGTTGAGCTATCTTGCGAAAAAGATTTGTTTTCTTATGAATAACTACCAAATAGAAGAAGAGTATAAGCAAAAGGAGTATTATTGCATCTACTAACCATGATTTTTCCCTAAAAGCAAAGTAAATAGATACCAAGATGGCCAATGCTACTACAAGGCGCAAGGTGCCTATCACATGGGATTTTTGTGAGAGCTGCTTGAAAGAGAGCGTAGCTTCTTCTAAGAGCTGCTGATAAGTGGAAATCATTTATATTGTATGAGTTATTATATTATTTATACGACAAAAGCTACCCCATAGGATAGCTCTTTGTCTCTTTGTAAAAATACGCTTAAGCGGCTTTTTTTGCAGCACAGCAAGATTTCTTGCCGTCTTTCTTGCAATCTTCTTTTTTGTCAGAAGCTACGCCGTTTTGGTCTTTTCCACAAGACTTACCATCTTTACCTTTGCCGTCTTTGCAGCAAGATTTTCCTTCTTTGCCATCTTTGCAGCAAGCCTTACCATCTTTGCAGCAAGATTTTTCGTCTTTGCTGTCTTTGCAACAATTTTTACTGTCTTTGCAGCAATTTTTGTTGTTTTTATCGCAAGATGGTTTTTCATCTTTGTGACAAGCTACTTTCTCGTCTTTGCCATCTTTGTGGCATGCAGCGCCATCTTTCTTGTCTTTGCTGCAGCAAGCCTTAGTAGTAGCTTTCTCTGGTTGTACCTGTTGGCTATTATCTTGAGCACTCATAGCAAGTGGTGCCATAGCCATTACGAATAACATAAACAAACGTTTCATAGGATGTTGTTTTAAATTCGCTGCAAAGGTATAAAAAAAGAATGATATAAGAGTGTTTTTTTGGAAAATTTGTACTATTTTTGCTACTGAAAAATAGCTTATCTTATGGAAATCAAGTTAAAACGTATTTATCAGGCTAAAGAGGATGCTGATGGCTTTCGTATTTTAGTAGATAAAATCTACCCTAGAGGTATTAAAAAAGAGAACTTAGATGTGGATCTATGGGACAAGGAGATCGCTCCTTCCGATGCTGTACGCAAGGCTTTCCACACAAGTGATGACTTTGAGACCTTTAAGACTTCCTATAGGAAGGAACTCGCTGAGAATCCGCACATGACAGACTTCTTGCAACTCCTTCAAGGGAAAGCGGTCGTTACGCTACTTACGTCAAGTAAGGATGTTAATCATTGCCAACTTCCTATTCTTAAGGAGTTTATAGAGGATTCTAAGAAGGAAACCATTTAATTTTAAGAAAGAGGCTTACTGGAATCCCAGCAGCCTCTTTCTACTTTAATTATAAGAAATGATGACTGATTCTATAATTTAGGAGCACCTTTAAGTACTTCTGCATCAGCACCTGCTTCAAACTTCTTGAAGTTTTCTACAAAGGCTTCTGCCAATTCTCTAGATTTAGCAGCGAATTGTGCTTTATCATCCCAAGTATTTTCAGGGTTGAGGATATTTTGGTCAGATACTGTAGCGCAAGACTGAGGTACTTGGAATCCGAAGATAGGAAGTTCCTTAAATTCTACCTTGTTAAGTGCCCCTGTAAGAGCTGCTGTGATAAGAGCACGAGTATCTTTAAGGCTGCAACGTTTCATCTTTCCGTTGTATCCTGTATTGACAAGCCATACATTTACACCTGATTCTTTGATCTTGGCAGCCAACATTTTTCCGTATTCGGCTGGGTGCAATGGCATGAAAGCAGCACCAAAACAAGCAGAGAAAGTCTTTTGTGGGGTAGTGATACCTACTTCAGTACCTGCTACCTTAGAGGTATATCCTGAGATGAATTGGTAAGCAGCTTGGTTCGGTGTAAGTTTGGAGATAGGAGGCAATACTCCGTAGGCGTCGAAAGTAAGGAAGAAGATGTTTTTAGGATTATGTCCTATAGAGCCTGGTTGGATATTGGCAATGTGATAGATAGGGTAAGAAACACGGGTGTTTTCAGTGATATCGGTACGAGAGAAATCTACCACTCCCTTCTCATCCATAATCACGTTTTCGAGGATAGCTCCTTTTTTGATAGCTCCGAAGATTTCAGGTTCTTTTTCAGCTGTAAGGTCAATTACTTTAGCGTAGCAACCTCCTTCAAAGTTAAATACGGTGTTCTCTGGAGTCCAACCGTGTTCGTCATCACCGATAAGATGGCGGTTAGGGTCAGCTGAAAGGGTTGTTTTACCTGTACCAGAAAGACCGAAGAAGATCGCTGTATCACCATCTTTACCTACGTTGGCAGAGCAGTGCATTGGCATAGTGTTGCGGAATACAGGTAGTTCAAAGTTCATAGCAGAGAAGATACCTTTTTTGATTTCTCCTGTGTATCCTGTTCCTCCAATAAGAGCAATCTTACGAGTGAAGTTTAGGATAGCAAAGTTTCCTTGGCGTGTACCATCTACAGCAGGGTCAGCTAAGAAACTTGGTGCATTAATCACTAACCAATCTTCTTTGAAACCAGCCAATTCGCTGTCATCTATACGAAGAAACATGTTGTTGGCAAAGAGGTTACTCCAAGGAAGCTCAGTAATAGTACGTACATTGGTACGATATTTAGGGTCTGCACATACATAACCATCATGTACATATACTTCCTTATTGGAGAGGAAAGCTACTACTTTTTCATACAAAGCATCGAACTTCTCAGGAGCGAATGGAATATTAATTTTTCCCCACCATACACGATCTTTGGTAATAGCATCTTCTACGATGAAACGGTCTTGAGGAGAACGCCCTGTGAACTTTCCTGTATTTACAGCCAAAGCTCCAGAGGAAGCTTCTTTTCCTAATCCCTTTGCAAGGGTTTCTGCATGTAACTCATCTGCGGAGAGTTGGTAACGCACATTAGCGCCTTTAATTCCATATTTGTCTATGGAAAGAGTTTTTGTACTCATAGAAAAAATTTTTAATTATAAAATAATCAGTTAAAAAGTAATCCATTTGGAGGATTTTGTGTCCGACAAAGGTACAACTTTCTTTTGTAATATCCAACAAATTTCCTAAAAATTTTTCTCTTTTTACGTACCTCTTTTAGAACTTATACCCTATCCCTGTCTGTAAGAAAAAGTTTCGCACCTCTCCCCTGGCGGAAAGATTGGATAGGCCTACATTAAAATTGGTATCCAAGAAAAAGCCCCTTGGGAAATGGTACTCTACGCCTGCTCCCAAGCCAAAATCAACCTCGCCATTGCGGTACTTGGCATCCACTTCAGTGGTTTTTCCGTCTCTCTTTTCTTTGACAGCGGCCAAATAACCCACATAAGCGCCCACTTTAGGGTGTAAGCCTGCTACGGCTCTGTATTTTATCCAAACAGGTAGGTTCAGCTGGGTGATATATACTTTGTCTCTTCTGTAGTAGTTATCACTTTCATAGTCGTCATCTCTTCCCTTAAAAACCTTAACGTTTTCATATTCTGCACCCAAGACAGTTAGGTTTACTCCTGGTTCTATATAGAATCTTTTAGGGAGCTTTATCTCCACAAAGCCTCCCACATGACCTGTATAGATAAGGTCTGTTACGTACTCCATTCTGCGATTGCTATTGAGTACATTGGCCGTATCAAAGCCTCGCCCGTCTATATATAAGTCTGCAACGGTAAAACCAATACGTACTCCAAATTTCGCTCCTTGACCATAAGACACTGTAACTAAGAGGAATAATAATAAAGTTAGTCTTTTCATTTTCTATATTTTAGCTGTTAGTGAGTAGTTCTCTCCACTGATTTGAACTGCAAAAATACAATATTCTAACAAAAAAATCAAGGAAAATTTTGAGTTTTTAATCTTGAGTTACCATAGACTGACTACTGTCTTCTGACCTCTGCCTACTGTTAAATACTTAACACTATTTTTTATTGTATAAATTCTTACTTCTCACCAGCCGTTTCCTTGACTTCCCCGTCCTAAATGTTGTAATTTTGCTGCGTTATTCAGAGATCAGTGGTCAGTGGTCAATTTTCAGTCTATTGCGACTAATGGCTGATTACCGACGTCAGACTTCTGACCACTACCCCTTCGCTGGCGCGAGCTTGCAGCTCGTGCCTACTACAATTAGAGCCTTTGGCTCTTTATGAAGAACTACAGATGCCAATCAATAGTAAAAAATGATTGTATAGTCCAATTCATTAAGACGCAATAAATTGCGTCTCTACGGATGACTACGCTCATCAGGAGTTGTCTTAGCCAGCGTTAGGGTAGAGACGCA